>URGH01000033.1 GCA_900547305.1 uncultured Oscillospiraceae bacterium
GGATTATTCTCGTTTGCCTAAGGTGATGAAAAAGAATTCAGTATACCGGTGAGCCGATTTTGCATAGAGTCGGCACATTTCTCAAACTGCGGTATACCGCAGTTTGAGACATTATAAATCCGTTCCCGCATTTTTTCTTTGGCGGTTTCACGGTCATTGCATTCAAGTATTTCAAGGAATTTTTCCTTGTATTAATGAGACCTGCTAAGGTTCACAGATGTTTCTGACATAACCAAAACTTGCTGTTGCTGTTCGTTTTCTGATTTATTAAATCTTTTCAGCAATAACTTTTTAGAGTTTTTAAAATATCTTCTATGGGTTTTGGAAAATTTCTTCTGTTCTTATTTTCTGACATTTTCAAAGGCTCATATTACCTGTTGTATCTTTCGGAAAGTATATCTAAAACAATCTTGTTTTCGGCGTACAGGCGTCAATGTTCGGCATAATTACCGCAAAGGAAATGATAAAATCTTTCGGAATGATGTTTTATAAAACACGATAAAGATAAATTAAGACACATAACCCGCAAAATTTAGACATTGTTATAATCCACAAAATATTGTAAAATATAATCGAAAGATAATACAGATTATGCAACACTGTATATCTAGCCGTGCGAAATAAAATATGAAAGGGTTATGGTTTATGAAAAAAGCTTTTACCGGGTTTCTGAGTTGTTTCTTTGCACTATCTGTTATTTTCACATCGCTTGTTTTTGCGCCTGTTTCCGCAGAGGACAGCGGCGGCGTAAAATTCGGGGTCATGAGCGACCTGCATTTTCATGACGGTACTACCGGAATAGACAGTAATATTTATACAATGCTGAATTACTACAAGGAACAGAATGTTGACGCGATACTTGTTTTGGGTGATGTGGCGAACAGTGCCAAGGAAACCCAGTTTGCCAAATTTACAACCGCATGGGATTCTGTATTTACCAATGCGGAATCGGCACCGAAGCGGCTTGTGATTATGGGCAACCACGAATTTGAAAATGCCTATTATAAGCGGGAAACCGTGGCGGACGCGCAGCAGCGGTACATGACTGCGTATGGATATGATACGCTTAACTTCAACGTTAAAGTGAACGGTTATCATTTTATAGGCATTAACAGCGAAAGCGCTGCAATTGACGGAAAATATACCGAAACCACCGTTTCATGGCTTGAAGCGCAGCTTGTCGCAGCAGCGACGGAAGACCCCGACGCACCTATATTTGTGGGCTGTCATCAGCCGATATTTGAAACTACCTACGGCAGCGGTCACGGCGCGGGTAATACAAAGCTTTTAAAGAATTTATTGAAAAAATATCCGCAGGTGGTATATTTCAGCGGTCATTCACACAGACCCTGCGAAAACGAACGCTGCATTTGGCAGGGAGAATTTACCTGTATAGACTGCACTTCAATGCAGTACGTTTCGTTAGAGCCGGATGTAAACCCGAGCGACGCTTATCAGGCACAGGGCAGTCTTCTTGTGAATGTGGACGAAAGCGCGGGGAAAATAACCGTAAACCGTAAACGTATAAATAACGGTGTATCCCCGAAAACGGTAAAGGACGCAAAAGAGCCTTGGGTATTAAGCCTTCCGCTTAGTACAGAAAGCTTTGTATATACCGACGCGCGAATAAACGACAGAACCGCCCCGGTATTTCCCGAAAATGCGGAAATAACCGTCAGCGGCGTCAGTGCCGATTCTGCCGCGATAGCTTTTCCGTCGGCTGCTCACAGCGACTATGTTCACAGCTATAATGTAACCTTAACAAACAATAAAACAGGCAACTGCGATTTCAGCGAGACGTTTATAACCGATTATTATATTGACATAAACAATATGAAGCCGCAGCAAAGCTTTACGGTTTCGGGACTTTCGGTCAATACCGAATATACGGTTTCGGTTAAGGCGGCGGAGTCGTTCGGACTGGAAAGCGAACCCTTAACGGCAAGCTTTACGACCGAGGCGTTTGATGAGGTTTTCTCGGGCTACACCGAGACATACAGCTACACTACTTCAAACGGCGAACACCCGATACTGTTTAACGAGACCGAGGGAGTAACTTTCTCCTCGGATAATATGGAAAAGACCTACGATATATTCGGTGAAAAATATATATTTGCGGCGCAAAGAACAGACGGAAGTAAAACCGGTGTTTTAAGTTATGATTTTGCGGATAAATATATAACAAAATTTAACGCCGCGCTTTATTTAATGGACGCGTTTGTGCAGAACTATTCCTGTGATTATCTTATAAAGCTTGAGGCACTGACAGAGGGCTCGGATGTATTTACCGAGGTGCCGCTTACAATAAACAGCCGTGAAACGGTAGCAGGCAAGGAAACCTATTCGAGGGCTTTAATCTCGAACGCCTCCGCACTGCCCGATAAAACAACCGCACTTCGCATTTCATTGGCACCGCATGCCGCAGATAAATTTGCCGCAGGCGGGGTGGGCTATACCTTAAGACTTGACGAGATAAGCGCCGAGCTTGTTTCCGCAAAGGTTATGATTGATGAGCTTGACACTCTTGAAAAAACGTCTGAAAGCAGCAATGTAAAGACCCGCAGCGAAACCTTCGGTGCAAACACATATTACGGAGTTACCAAGGATGCGAATGACGCCGCAGGGGTTATACGCTACGCGGCGCAAAGCGGGAAGGAAATCACCTCGGTTTATATGGAAATGCTTATTATGGACGCATTTTTCAAGGATATAAAGGACAGCGTATCCTTAACCGCCGTTTCGGGCGATACCCTCACACCGCTTGCGTTTGATTTTACAAAATGCAACATTGTAAATGATAACGGAGCGTACAGCGTTTACCGCTATAAGCTGCTTTGTAATAATCTGCCTTTCAATACCGGCGCGGTTATAATAACCCTTGACCCCAACGGTAAAAATTACACCAATTATACGGCTATAATCGATAAGGTCTATGTTTTCAACGATGTATACACCACCGGTGACGCCAACGGTGACGGCGTATTAAATATATTGGATTTTGTATATTTGAAAAAGACCGCTGCGGAAGCGGCTGATAAGAAAATACCGGCATGCGACTTTAATCATGACGGTAAGCTTGACGGAAGCGATCTTATCAATATGCGTAAAAAGCTCTTAAAAACAGCATAATAAATATCCGAACGGGCTGCCGCCCTTTACAACAGCGGCAGCCTGTTTTTGCTTAAAAAAGCAAAAACAGACAACATTATTAGGTCAATGAATATACTAAAAACCTGCAATATGATAAAAAAATGGTGTTTTTAGACTAATATAAATAAATAGTGACACAAATATACTAAAAATAAAACCATTTAAAAAAATTAAAAATCGTGTATAATATAAATATAGAAAAATCTGATTCGGAAAGGAATTTCTTTATGAAAGCTCTGTTAAAATTGTTTACGGTTATTTTGTGTGTAATTTCGGTATTTGCCGTACCGTGTATTACCGCAAACGCCGAAGTAGGCGAATTTAAGGACACATTAGAGGATAATTACCCGCTTTGCTTTGAAAAATCGGATAAAATGCGTTACGAAAAGAACAAGGATACAGGCGAGACCTTTTACGAAAAGTATTCCGAAAACGGGGATGTCGGCGGAACGGAATATGTTGTTTACAAAATGGATGACGATATAATTTCGTTTAAAATAGACTGTATGCACGTAAACGGTTTGGGCGACGCCGATACCGATATAAGCGTTTTCGTTTCCGAAAACAACAGAGATTGGAAACAGGTTAAGATCAAAACCACACCGCAGACATTTGACGAAAACCTTTACATAAATGAGGAAATGGCGTATTGGATGATGTCTTCGGTTACCAACCGCGATAAAATAGAACCGGGCTGTAAGTTTATAAAAATACAGATAAACCCTTTCACCGTAAAGGACAGCTGTGTTTGGAACACCGTGCTTAATACCGTAACGGTCAAATACGGCACAGAAGAAGCGTCAGAGTCCGAAAAGGAAGAAAGCACGGATACAAACGGCTCTTCAAGCGGCAGCACGCAGTCCGATACCGATAAGCCGCAATCGGAAAGCGGCAAAAATACCGCGACCGTGCTTATTGCTGCGGGTTCTGCGGCAGTGGCGGCGGCAGCAGCCGTGTGTGCCGTGCTTATTGTGAAAAGCAAGAAGAAAAAATAAATTAAGGAGCGGAGCGCTGAATGCAGGTGCAGGGAAGGCAGTTTCATTTTGATAAGCTTTTTAAAGATAATACTGAGGGAACGGCGGTTAATTTTTCCGGCATAACGCTTTACCAGCTCGGGGATCTGAGCTGTCTTTCGGGTTATCAGGTCCCGCTGCATAAGCAGTGGTGCCACGAAATAAGCTATGTTATAAGCGGCGAGGGGCTTTTTACCACAAATAACGAAACCGAGCTTTTAATGGAGGGATACGTTCATTTTTCGCCCGCAGGCTCTATGCACGCAATTCAGACAACCGGTTCCGACCTGCGGTACGGCTATATCGGCTTTGATTTTGACAGCACCACCCATGACGCGGATATAGTGGCGCTTAAAAGATTTTATGAAAGCACAAAGGTTTTTTCCGCAGGAAACTGCCGTGAGCTTTTAGCGCCGCTCACCAAAAATCTTGATGAGATATATAACAGGGGCGAATTTTATAATTCCATGGTGGCGGCATATATCAAGCAGATGCTTATTACGGTTTACCGCGCCTTTACGCAAACCAAAACGGCTACTTATTTCGATGTTATAAACCCCGATTCATCCTCGCGCGCCTTTTCAACAGCGGCGAACTACATTGCGGAGCATATTTACGAAAAAATAAAAATCGGGCAGATGTGCGAGGAATTGGGCTACACGCCATCATACATATCCAATACGTTCAAAAAGGCGACAGGGCTTACCGTGCAGAAATATATAAATAATCTTAAAATGCAAAAGGCAATAGAAATGATGCAGTACGGTAAAATAAGCGAGACAAAGGCGGCGCTGAAGCTCGGTTACTCGGATCTTCAGACCTTCAATAAGGCGTTCAGGCGTACAATGGGCTGTTCTCCCGTGACATTTATTAACGAACAGGCACAAGAACCTCAGTCGGATGGGAAGTAGCGCTATGAAAAAGAAAAAAGTATTTTTAAAAGCTCTTTCGGTTTTGCTGGCGGTTATTACCGCAGGCGCGGCACTGTATTCAAACGGCGCGGCGGCAGAGAGTAAAGAGGGGGAAACACTTTTTGCGGAAGGCTCCTATTACCGATATATGCTGAAAAACGAAAATACGGATTATGCCGACGGCGAGTGCCGCGGCGTTCTTTCCGCGGCGGTAAACGCCGAGACCGTAACACTCGGCGAAAACACGGGTCTTTCGGTTTCGGAGGGCGGATATGCGGAATACACGCTTGATATTCCGAAAACCGCGCTTTATTATATATCGCTTAAATATTCCTACTTTACCGATATATCTAAGGTGAACGAGCTTGCGTTTTCGTTTGAGCTCAACGGCGAAAAGCCTTTTGAGGAGGCGGGCTCCTGCACCCTCAGGAGAGTATGGGAAAACGACGGCGATATGAAAACCGACGGTCTCGGGAACGACCTGATACAAAAGCAAAAGCAGGTTGCGGTGTGGCAGGAGTGCGGAATAACCGATTATTCGGGATACAGCACTTCACCGTTTATTGTAAAGCTTGAAAGCGGCAAAAATGTGCTGCGTTTTAACGCGCTTTCGGACGGTATAATTTTCGGCGATCTGCGCCTTTTGCCGCCGCAAGATCTTAAAAATAAAAACGAAGCGATAAAAAATTACGAGGAACAGGGAAAGGAAATAATAAAGGACGATACTTTTATTTACATAGAGGCGGAGGACGCGGCTTTTAAATCGGACAGAACGCTCTACCCGGTTTATGACCGTTCAAATTCCGCAACCAGTCCGAACAGCCCATATGCTTTGAAACGCAATATAATCGGCGGCGCGGGCTGGTCAAAGCCCGGGATGTATATAACCTACACGGTAAACGCCCCGCGGGACGGACTTTATTTCCTTACCCTTAAATACAGGCAAAACACCGAGATAGGTATGTCTGTACTGCGAAATATTTATATTAACGGCGAAATACCATATAAAGAGCTTTCCTCGGTAAGCTTTCCCTATTCTTCCGGGTGGAGAAATAAAACGGTTTCCGATGAAAACGGCGGCGCCTGCTTAATACCGCTTAAAAAAGGCAAGAATACCGTAAGCCTTGAAGTTACGGCGGACGGCTTTGCCGAAGCCCTTAACCGTGTGGACGCGGTAAGCCGCGAAATGAACACCCTTTACAGAAGAATAATAATGATTACAAGCACAAGCCCCGATTTGTACAGAGACTACTACCTCGAACGTGAAATACCCGATATAGGGGAGAGGTTTTCCGCTCTTTCCTCGGCTTTGACAAGCGCGGCGGAAATGTACGAAAAGGCAAACGGCGGTAAAACAGGCGGCTCTTCGGGGCTTAAGCGCGCGGCGGAGCAGCTGGGCGAGTTTGCAAAAAAACCGTCGGAAATTCCGGCACGGCTTTCCTCGTTCAGAAGTAATATATCGCTGCTTTCGGATTTTGCGGTCTCCGCAAAAAATCAGCCTATGGAGCTTGATTACCTTATATTTCACGGAGAGGGCTATCGGCTGCCGTCGGCTAAGGGAAATATTATAAGCAACGCAGTGTTTTCTTTTAAAAGATTTATTTCCGCATTTTCCGATGATTACGACTCAATGAGCGAGTATGACGACGCAGAGGCGGTTAACGTATGGCTGAACGACGGACGCGACCAGGCGCAGATACTTAAAAATCTTATATCGGATTTTACCGAAGAAACCAAAATACCCGTAAACGTTAATTTAGTGCAGGGCGGGCTTACGGAATCGGCGCTCACGGGGAATAACCCCGATGTGGCGGTAGGCGTATCGCGCGGGCAGCCGATAAATCTTGCAAGCCGCAATGCGCTTGAAGACCTTAAAGGATATAAAGGCTTTGACGAAACGGCGAAACGCTTTACGGACGATGCGCTTGTGCCCTACACCCGAAAAAACGGAGTGTATGCGCTGCCGCTTACGCAGGTATATCTTGTAATGTTTGTGCGGACGGACATATTGAACGAGCTTAAAATATCCGTACCGCAAACCTGGACCGAGCTGCTCGACGCAACCGCAAGGCTGCAGCGTAATAATATGACCGTGGGGCTGCCGTATACGGCTGTTACGGCATCGGGCGCGGTGGATTTAGGGCTTGGCGCAAAGGATCTCTTCCCCACGCTTTTAATGCAGTGCGGCGGCAGCTTTTACAATAAAACGCTTACCGGCGCAGCCCTTTCCGACAGCGCGGCGCTTGCAGCTTTTGAACTGTGGACGAAGTTTTACACGCAGTACAGCTTTGAATTGAGCTATGATTTCAATACGCGGTTCAGAACGGGCGAAATGCCCATTGCCGTAGCGTCTTACGGTATGTACGGCACGCTTATGAGCGCTGCCCCCGAAATACGCGGGCTTTGGAAAATGGAGCTTATGCCGGGAATAGAGAAAAACGGCGGGATTGACCGCTCGGGCGGAGCTTCTGGCACGGCGGTTGTAATGTTTAAAAACGCGCGCAATAAAGAAAACTGCTGGCGCTTTATGCAGTGGCTTACCTCTGCCGACGTTCAGACCGATTACGGCACGGCCGCAGAAAACCTTTTGGGTGCGGCGGCAAGGCACGCAACGGCTAATCTTGAAGCGTTCGGCAATCTTAACTGGACTCGCGCGGAGCTTGAAATATTAAACGGGCAGCGGACGTGCGTTAAGGAAATTCCCGAAATACCCGGCGGATATTATACCTCGAGGTGTATAGATAACGCTTTCAGAGAGGTGCTGTATCAGCACGGTAACACAAGAGTTGCTTTAGAAAATGCAAACGCCGCAATTGATAGGGAAATAAAAAGAAAAATAACGGAGCTTGGCGGGTGAAATTTGTGAAACGGAAAGAATACGGGCTTGCGTCCCGTCTTAAAAAGAGCGCGGTGAGCTATGCTATGATGGCTCCGTATATGATCGTATTCATTTTACTTACGGTAATTCCGGTTATTGCGGCAATATGCCTTTCGTTCACCTATTTCAATATGCTTGAGTCGCCTAAATTTACAGGCTTCCTGAATTACGAGAGGCTGTTTTTGGATGACGAGATTTTCCCGCAGGTTTTAAAAAACACGCTTGTTTTCGCAATTATAACAGGGCCTCTCAGCTATCTTATTTCATTCGTTTCGGCGTGGCTGATAAATGAAATGGGCAGAGCCGTCAGAACGGTTATGACCTTTTGCTTTTACGCGCCGGCGCTTTGCGGAAATCTTTACGCCATATGGGCTATGATACTTTCGGGCGACCAATACGGCATAGCCAACAGCGTGCTTATGCAGCTTGGCGTAATTTCCGAGCCGCAGCAGTGGCTCAGCGACCCAAAAACAATGCTCGGCGCGCTTATAACGGTTCAGCTTTGGGCAAGCTTCGGCGTGGGCTTTCTTACGTTCATAGCCGGCTTTCAGAGCATGGATAAAAGCCTTGCGGAGGCGGGCGGAATAGACGGTATAAAAAACCGCTGGCAGGAGCTTTGGTACATTACGCTGCCCTCAATGGCGCCGCAGCTGCTTTTCAGCGCGGTAATGCAGATAGCGGCATGTTTCGGTGTGGGGGCGCTTGTGCAGTCGCTTGCGGGCTTTCCCACAACGCAATACAGCGCGGATACGCTGCTTACATATATGCTCGATGTGGGAACGGTTCGTTTTGAAATGGGATATGCGTCGGCTATCGCGGTGTTTCTGTTTGTTATGATGATGTTTACAAATTTTGTGGTATCGCATATTATCCGACGTATAGGTCGGTAACGGGGGAGTGAAAGCATTCAGTGAAAAAGCGTTTTCATAAGCGGCTTAACCGTTCATTCGGCGGCACGGCGGTTATATTCATTTTTCTTTTCGCCGGTGCGTTATTTATGCTTTTGCCTACGATTTATGCGGTGAGCGCGGCATTTAAGCCGCTTGACGAAATATATATTTTCCCGCCGCGCCTGTTTGTAAGAAGACCCACGCTTGATAACTTTGTTCAGGTGGGCGTTCTTGCCGATACCTTTTGGGTGCCGCTTTCAAAGTATGTTTTCAATACGGTGTTTATAAGCGTAACGGCAACCGTTGGTCATTTGGTGCTTTCAAGTATGGCGGCGTATCCGCTTGCGAAGCACAGCTTTGTGGGCAAAAATCTTTTTTCAAATATTGTCAAATGGTCGTTGCTTTTTACTTCCGCCGCAATGCTTATACCGCAGTATATCGTTATGTCGAGACTCGGTATGATAAATACGTACTGGGCGTACATACTGCCCTCGGTTCAATCGGCGCTGGGGCTTTACCTTATGATGAACTTTATGGGGCAGATACCCGAGGCTATGCTTGAGGCGGCAAGAATAGACGGTGCGGGCGAGCTTAGAATATTTTGGCAGATCGCAATGCCCAACGTTAAACCGGCGTGGCTTACCGTTATGATATTTTCTTTTCAGACAATATGGAACACCACAGGCGCTACGCAGATGTCGCAGTTGGTGTATGATGAAAAGATAAAAATGGTATCCTCGCTTTTAAGTCAGGTTGTGGCGGGCGGTACAGCCCGCGCAGGAGCGGGTTCGGCACTTTCGCTCTTACTTATGCTGCCGCCGATAATACTTTTCATAGCGTCGCAATCACGCATAATAGAAACAATGTCAAGCTCGGGAATGAAATAAAGAGGAGGGGAACTTTCTTGAAACGCGTCAAACCGCTGATAATTTTAATAATTGCCGTTTTTATGGGCGTTTGGACGTCTGTCGGCGTTTTTGCCGACGGCGAGACCTCTTTCAGCTATACCTATGATTCATCGGGTGTTTCGCAGGCTGTTCCCGAGCCGTATAAGGCATATGCGCCGATTTCGGGCAAAAAAAGCTTCGGCGGTGTGCAGCTTAATGACCCTAAGGATATTTATGTTTCGGAAAAGGGCGAAATTTATATTCTTGACAGCGGCAACAGCCGCATTGCGGTTTTAAACTCAAGCTTTGAGTTTGAAAGAGATATTAGGCTTACAAGAAACGGAAACAGGGTAGACCTCAGCGGTGCGGAGGGGATTTTTGTTTCCGCGTCCGATAAGATATATGTTGCCGATAAAAGCGGTGCGGCGGTTTATACGGCGGATAACGACGGTAATATCACATCGGTCATTTCTGCACCGCCTGCCGATAAGGTGGAAAGCGGTTTTGAATTTGCACCGACCCATGTATTGGCAGACAGCGCGGGTGTGGTATATGTAATTTCGGCAAATACATATTCGGGCGCTCTGCAATATGATACTGACGGCAGCTTTTTAGGATTTTTCGGCAGTAACCGGGTTGAAGTGAATTTAAAGGTTATTATGAACCGAATTTGGCGGCGCATACTTTCAAGCGACGCTGCGGCGGGTTTGCAAAGAAGCGTTCCGGTTTCATTTGTTCAGTTTGATATTGACAGTGAAAATTTTGTGTATACCGTAAAATCGGGAACGGGCAGCAGCGGCGGACAGGTAAGGAAAATCAACCCTAACAGTGTGAATATATTGCTTGATGACGAGGGCAACGAGGCGTTTTATGGCGATTCGGAAACCTATTTCGACAGTGTTTCAAATCTTGACATAACCACCTCGTTTTCCGATATAGCGGTTGACGGCGAGGGCTATATAACACTGCTTGATTCAACCCGAAAACGCCTTTTTCAGTATGACGGCAGCACCAATCTGCTTTATGCATTCGGAGGAGCGGGCAACAGAAGGGGCACGTTTGTATCGCCCGTGGCGATTGATACGCTCGGCGACAAAATAATTGTGCTTGACAGCGGTATAGGCGGACTGCATATTTTTGAACCGACCGATTTCGCGCTTAATGTAAGAGCGGCGCTTTCGCTTTACAATAAAGGGCTGTATGGGGAATCGGAAGAGCATTGGAAAGCCATATTAAAGCAGGACGCATATTACGAGCTTGCCAATATAGGTATGGGAAAAATCCGCGAGCGCACGGGCGATTATGCCGCCGCTATGAAATACTACAAAACAGGCAACAGCCGGCAAAACTACTCGAACGCATTTGCCGCACGGCGGGACGAAACAATGCGCCGTGGCTTTGTGTTCTTAGTTATCGGGGTTGCGGCGGTCTTACTCGGTATTGTTGCGGTGCTTACGGTAAGCGAAAGGCGGGTTATAAACGAATATAACCGCGTATTAAGTGCACGCAGTTATCCGCTTTACTGTCTTAAAAGCCCGTTCAAGGGGTATTCCCTGCTTAAAGAAACAAAGCAGGGCAGCGGCATATGCGCGGCGGTAATATTATGTGTATTTACGGCGGTAGGCATTATATCCACGCAGCTTACGGCGTTTCACTATAACCCCGACTCGGGCAGGCAGTTTAATATTTTTGCCGTACTTGCCGAAACTCTCGGAATATTCCTGCTGTTTGTTATATGTAATTGGGCGGTATCCACATTGGCGGACGGCAAGGGTAAATTCGGTGAAATAATAATATTTACCTCATACGCGCTTATCCCGCTTATTATAACCGAGGTTATGCTTTTGGTTTCATCAAACGTTTTTTCGCTCAAAGAGCAGGCGTTTTACGGAATAATCAGGTCGGTCGGTCTTATATGGACGGCGGTGCACATTTTTGTTTCCAATAAAGAGGTTCATGAGTACAGCGGCGGCAAGGCGCTGCTTGTCCTTTTCGGCAGCGTCTTCGGTATGTATCTTTTAATACTTATTATCACCGTGGCGTACAGTATGTTTGCGCAGCTTTTGAGCTTTATTTCAATGATAATAAGCGAAATAAGGGCGTAGGGGGTGTTTGTATGAAAAGAAAGGTACTTTTAAAAAATATTCTCGGTTTTGCGCTTTCGTTTTGTGCTGTGGGCGGAATAATTCTTCTTTTATCGGTTGCTTCGCGCTCGAGCGACAGCGGCGGTACGGTTACGGAAAAGCTGACGCAGATTGATTTTTCACCCGAAAACGATGGGGATATTATCGCGGAAAACGGCCGCTTCAGACTTTCGGTAAGCTCGCTTGACGCGGCGATAACATTGCTTGACAAGAAAAACGACACTCTTTTTTCAAGCACTCCCGACGGACTCTACGACATTGAGGGACTGAAAACCGCCGCCGTTTCGGAGCTTTCAAGCGTGATTAAAATAAAATACGCCGACCGCGACTCCAATATTTCCGAGCAAAACAGTACGTCCGCCGCCGTTAAAAGGAAAACCTTTTCGGTTAAAAGGATAAAAAACGGTGCAAGAATTGAATTTTATTTTGAAAGCGCGGGCTTTTTAATACCGATTGAGCTTACGGTTAGCGATTACGGCTTTCGTGCGGAAATAATTTCTTCGCAAATAAAGGAAAAGAGCAATCTTGTAAAGCTTACTTCCGTAACGCTACTGCCGGGATTTTCCGCCGGCGCCGACAGCGACGACGGGTATGTGTTTATTCCCGACGGCTGCGGAGCAATATCCTCCTTTGGCTATTCGGAGCAAAGGTATTCGGCGAGAATTTACGGCGAGGATTGCGCTGTGGAGCAAAACACAAGAACATTGCCGCAATCAAAGGCTTATCTTCCCGTGTTCGGAATAAAAAGAAACAACGCCGCATTTTGCGCAATTATTACAAACGCTGCGGCAAGGGCGGTTGTGAATGCCGACGGCAGCACGGCAAAAAGACCCTATACCACCGTTTGCGCGGAATATGTTTACAGAGAAAATATTCTTGTGAGCGTGAGCCAGAAAACCTTTGAAAATACCCAGGTCAATATGTTTGAAAGCAAGCCCTGCTCCGCAGAAAAGTTTTCGGTGGAGTACCGCGTTTGCGATTCGGCGGATTATAACGGTATGGCGGCTTCTTACAGAAATTACCTTGCCGAGGAAGAGGGGCTTAAAGCCCTGAAAGCCAAGGGCGACGCGCTTTTTGTTGATATTATAGGCGGGGCTGTTAAGCAGCAAAGCGTTTTGGGGCTGCCCGTAAAGCGGGTAATGCCGATTACGGATTTTAAAGCGGCTGAAAAAACGGTAAAGTCTTTAAAGCAGGGCGGTGCGGAGGATTTTTCGGTTAATTACCTTTACTGGTATAAAAATGCCGATGAAAGCGGAATTACCGCCGATTTAAAGCCCGAGCGCGCTCTCGGCGGCAAAAGCGGGCTTAACGCTTTTTTAAGCACCGCCGAAAAGCTCGGCATAAAGGCGTATTTGGGGCTGAATTTTACCGATATGCCTAAGAGCGAACACGGATATTCCAAAAAATCCGCGTCCGCGCAGACGGTGTGTAAAGAACCCGTAATTGATTACAGGTATAAAATGAGCACTTTTCAAAAAACGGATAAAGCGCCCTTTAAATATCTTTTAAGCCCCGAAAGAATTACGTCGGCTGCGGCTGCGGCTGCGGCTTGCAAAAGCTTCGGCAGCTTTAATACAGCGGGGTATTCGGTAGGAACGCTCGGGAATAAGATATATTCCGACCTCGGCGACCGTGCCGTAGACAGAGCGCAAAGCGAGCGGCTGTGGCGAACGGCGCTTAAAGGTCTTTCGGAAAATGAGAAAATAGTAATTCCGAACGCCTGCGCTTACGGCTTTTCCTCAGCCTATGCCATAACCGATACGCCGCTTTATTCGGGCAGCTATTTGTTTTCACAGTATGAAATTCCGTTTTACGCAATGGCGCTGCACGGTTCGGTTTACCTGACATCGCCCGATATTAACGGTCAAAGTGATGAAAACACCGCATTTTTAAAGGCGCTTGAGGCGGGAACGGCGCTTAAATACGCCTTTGGCTTTGAAAATGCGGGAGAGCTTTCCGATACGCTTGCCGATGAATACTCATATATAGATTTCGGGCTTTGCAAGGCGTCTGCGCTCAGCAAATATAAAATTTCGGCGGAGTATCTTGCTGCCGTTTCCGATAAGAAAATGGTCTCGCACAAGCGTTTATCGCCCGATGTTACCGAAACGCTTTTTGAAAACGGTATGGGCGTATATGTGAATTACGGCGATGTGCCGTATGAAAACGGCGGTATATCCGTTCCGGCAAAGGGCTTTTCACCTATCGGGTGGAGTCTTAAGGGGGAGGAATGATTATGAAAGGCAATAAAGGCGGCGGGCTTGAAAAGCAGAAGGCACGCTGGGCGTGGCTTTTTATAGCTCCGTGGATTGTAGGTATAGCGGTGTTTTTCGCCGTTCCCATGGCGCAATCGGTTATATATTCCTTTTGTAATCTTACCGTCAGCGGAAACGGCTTTAAAACCGATTTTACCGGGCTTTCCAATTATTCCTACCTTTTCACAAAGGATACCTTCTTTCTTCAGTATCTTACGGGGTCTGTGGCGTCGGTCTTTCCGCGCGTGGTTATGATAACGGCGTTCAGCCTGCTTATAGCCGTGGTTTTAAAGGAAAAATTTGTAGGCAGAAGTCTTGCAAGAACCGTATTTTTCTTTCCCGTTATAATCGCCTCGGGCGTAATAATCAGTATATTACAGGATAAGGTTATGATGAGCGGCTCGGGCGTTACGGATATGTCGCCGGGATATATGTTTAAAGCTCCTGATCTGGTGGCGGTTTTTTCGGAGCTCGGACTGCCCGAGGCAGTTACAAAATCGATTACCGATATTATAAACAGTATGTTTGATTTAACCTGGCAAAGCGGCGTGCAGATATTACTGCTGCTTTCGGCTATAAACAATATTCCGTCTTCGTTTTACGAGGCGGCGGTAATGGACGGCGCAACCGCCTGGGAAAAGTTTTGGAAAATAACCTTTCCGACCGTTACACCCACGCTTTTGGTTTCGGTTATATACACGGTGATAGACGGTTTTACCGATTACGATAATAAGGTAATGCAGCTGCTGCGCAGCTATTACAAAAATAATAACTACACGTACAGCGCTACCATAGGGGTAATATACTTTTTCTGTATTCTGCTTATAATCGGTTTGATACAGCTTGTCTCAAAGCGGTTTGTGGTTTATTCGGGAAATTAAGGGGCGGAAAAATGGATAAGAAAATAATACTTTCAAAAAAACGCTCCGTAAGGCTTGTGAAATCAATTTTGCGCGCCGTGTTTTTGGTGGGCGTGGGGTTTGTAATGCTTTATCCGGTGCTGTTTATGCTTTCAAACTCCTTCAAATCCGTAAATGATACGCTTGACCCGACAGTTGTATGGATTCCGAGCGGGTTTAACCTTTTCAGCTTTAAAACGGCGCTTGAGCTGCTGAAATTCGGCGAATCCTTTAAAAACACGCTGCTTATTGTGCTGCCCTGCGTTATTTTTCAGGTGGTTTCGTGTCTTTTTATCGCTTACGGCTTTGCGCGTTTCAGGTTTAAATTCCGAAATCTGCTGTTCGGGCTTTTGATCTTCAATATCATAGTTCCTACGGAATCGTATATGATACCGCTCTATGTAAATCTTAAAACAATGGGTCTGCTTGATACCTACGCGCAGTTTTATGTTCAGGCGCTGCTCGGAACGGGTATACGCTCGGGACTGTATATATTTATTTTCAGGCAGTATTTTATAAATATGCCCAAGGAGCTTGAGGAAGCGTCGTTTATTGACGGCTGCAACCCGCTTGAAACCTTCATAAAAATAATGGTGCCCAACGTTTCCGCGGCAATACTTACGGTAACGGTGTTTTCGGTTGTTTGGTATTACAATGATTATTCGCTTACGGGTATGCTGCTCAATAAAAATTTTCCGCTTTCCATTGCGCTTACCGGCGTTTCAACATCGCTTGGCAATCAACTGCAAAATATGTCGGGACTCACAACAGGCTCGGATATAAAGCTGCTCAGCGATTCCATACTTTCGGCGGCGTGCCTTATAACCGCGCTGCCGCTGATAGGCTTTTACGCAGTGGTGCAAAAATATTTTACAGAGGGAATAGAAAGGACCGGTATTGTAGGATGAAAACAGGTATACGTTTAACGGCAGCCGTGCTGATATCGCTTTTTGTAATATCCGCGGCGGGCTGTGCAAATGAAAAAAGCCTTTCTTCTGAAACGAGTGGGCATACAGACAGCTCTCAAACGCCGCCCGCGGCAGCCGATATTTTGAAAAAAGCAACGCTTAGCCGCGAGGAGCAAATATCGCTTTACAAGGAAATAGTTGAAGGGGAGACCGCGTGGCTTGCGTCGCTTCAGCTTGATAACGGAGCTTTACCCATGACATATGCGGCGGACGGAAAGCTGACGCTTAACCCCTATTTTTCCGATTTTGCGGCGCTTGCAATGCTTGAAAGCGATAAATACATCGGTCAGGTTAAAAAATATGCCGACTGGCACTTTTCGCACCTTAATACCGCCGATACGGATTATAACGGGCTTGACGGCACCGTTTACGATTACACGGCGGAGGTATCGGGCGGAAAGGTGAAGCGGGAAACGGTAAACACCGATAACGGCAAAAAGCATTACGATTCGGTTGATTCCTATGCGGCAACCTTTCTTTGCGTGCTGGAAAAATACCTGCATAAAAGCGGAGACGCCGAATACATAAAGCAAAACGGCGCAGATATTGACCGCGTGACCGCCGCGCTTTTGGCAACCTTTGAGGGAGAGCTTACAACAACAAAGCCCGATTATAAAATACAGTATCTTATGGATAACTGTGAGGTTTACGAGGGGCTTGCGGCTGCGGAAAAGCTTTATAAAAGCGTTTTTGCGGATAAAAAGGAGCTTATAGGTAAAATAACGGCGGCAAAGGAAAAGGTATCGAACGGGATAGAAAATCTGCTTTGGAATAAAAAAGGCTATTACGAAACGGCAATATCCCCCGACGGTACGGTTGCCTATAAATTTGCGTGGAGCGATTTTTACCCCTGCGCCACATCTCAGCTGTTTATGATTTCAAGCGGACTTCTAAAGCCCGAAAGCGAGAGGGCGCGGAGGCTGTATAAAAGCTTTAACGATAATTTTTCCACAGGCGAAAAGAAAAGCAGCTGGGAAAAAATAAGTCTGCCTGACAGCTTTTTTTGGGGCTCGGTCGTTTATGCCGCCGCAATTATGGGCGACGAGGGCAGGGTGGAAAGCTATATGCGGCTTTATACAAAAGCAATGAAAAATCACGCTTACCCGCTTTATAACGCGGACGCGGGCAGAGTATGCCTTGCGGCTGCGGTTATGATAGAAAAGCTTTCACAGAAAGGATGATTACATTGAAAAAAATTAAATCGGTAATTTCCGCGGTGCTTTGTATCTGTATGATCTCTGCGGTATTTGCGGGGTGCGGAAAAAACGGAACGGGCGGCGCGGCGGACGGCGAGCGCGCAGAGAAAATTGCCAAAGAGCCTAAAAAAATCTCGTTTTTGGTGCCCGGGTACGACGGCAGCGATAAGGACAGCTATTACACCAAGGCAATAAAGGAATTTGAAAAAACCTACGGCAAGCAGGTGGAAATTCTTCAGGCTGTGGGCGAGCAGCTTTGGAATCAAAAGGTGGCGGCGCAAATTGCCGCCAAAGACCCGATAGACGTATTTTATATAAGCGTGGATCAGTACCTCGGAATGTACCAGAAAAATTATCTGACCCCCGTTAACGATTATGTGGATCTCAGCGTAACAGGGCACAACAGCGATGTAATGGACACGTTTGTTAAATTTGACGGCAAGTATTATGCCGCGGGGGTTTCGGCTACTCCGTATGTGCTTTATTATAACCGCGATATTATGGAAGCAAACGGCTTTGACCGCGATGAGCCGCGCAAGCGCTATGAATCGGGCAGCTGGACCTGGAACGATTTTATTGAAATAGCGCGTGAGTGCAACGACTCAGACGCGGGTATTGCGGGGCTTGAGAATATGTTTGACGAGGTATTTCAGGCATCGAATAACTGCACGGCGGTCGAGTTTAAGGAAGGCAAATACACACTTAATATAAAGTCGCCGCAAATGCGCCACACGCTTGAAACGGTTCAGGATATATTCAATAAAAACGTTATCTGCGGCAGCGGCTATGTTACGGGTCAGAATAAGTTTTTAAAGGGTAAGGCGGCTATGCACGGCGCATACGCGTATGAAGAGGCGACCTTTAACTCCTTGAAAAAGAGCGGTTCGGTCTCGATTGATTTCGGGGTGACGGCTTTTCCGTCGGGGCCTGATAATAAT
The DNA here is from genome assembly GCA_900547305.1 of uncultured Oscillospiraceae bacterium. Classification (GTDB taxonomy): domain Bacteria; phylum Bacillota; class Clostridia; order Oscillospirales; family Acutalibacteraceae; genus UBA737. The sequence continues at coordinate 18,130 of URGH01000033.1, forward strand.
GACGGAAAAAGCTTCGGTCATTCCACAGGCTACGCCATTTCCAACGGTTCGGACGCTCCTTACAGCGCGGGCATGCTTATAGATATGATTTTAAAGGCTGCGGATGAGGATAACAAAGAGAAAAAAGCCCTTGAAAATGCGGAAAACCGCGCTATGTATGATAAGCTTGCGAAAAATCTGTGCATACCGACGTATACCGATGGAATTTTAGAGCAGGGCTACGGAGCGTTTTATCTGCTTTATGATGTGAGAAACGGCGAGGATATTAACCAGAAGCTTGCGCAATATGAAACCACCTATCAAAAAATGGTGGACGATGCAAATGCACTTTTAAAATAGATACGGAGAGGGAAAAATGCAGAAAAATTACTGTACGCCGATTCCTGCGGCAAGAATTTCGGATAAGGTGTCGCCGGAATTGAAAATAGCAACGGCAAACGCCTGCGCGGCGGAGATTTACGCGGTTACCGCAAGCGGGAAGGCACTGCTCGGAAAATACGACCTTAAAAAAGGGCTTGAATCTAACAGAATATATCCCGACCTCAGCGGTATAACAGGAAAATTTGAGTTTGAAATAAACTTTAAGGACAACGGCGGCAATACAGAGGAAACAATACGCATACCTTATGAGGTTGTAAAATCGGATGTGCCGTCCACCGGGATGATAGACGGCTGCTGGATAACGCTTTACCACTGGAGCGAGGCGGAGGGTACTTATTTCAACGAAGGACTCAAGAACCTTGACGCCGACGGCTGGCGGCAGATAATCTACTCCATGCACAAGGCTAAAATTACCTCGGTGCTTATTCAGAATGTGTTTGACGCGGGAAATTACGCTTATCAGCACAATATGACCGTGGATACATACGACGGAAAAGCGTTTTATCCGAGTAAACTTTACAAAAACAGAATGCCAATAAAGTGCGAAGACCCGTTAGAGGTTATACTGACCGCCGCCGACGAGTGCGGAATGCATGTTTTCCCCGGAGTGGGTATGTATGCGTGGTTTGAATTTTCGCCCGACTCTCTTGAATGGCATAAAAGGGTGACTGTGGAGCTAAACGAACGCTACGGACACCATAAATCATTTTACGGCTGGTATATTTCCGAGGAAATTATGGGCTCGTTATACTTTGATTATCCCGCTGTTCCGAATGAGAAATATAAGGATATACAAAGCTTTTTCAGGGAATACACCGCGTTTGTAAGGCGGCTTACCCCCACAAAGCCGGTGGCGCTCGCCCCTAACAACATCCATATGCACTGGTATGAGAAGGAATGGCTGCCGATACTCGAAAACCTTGATATTATAATTCCCTTTGCATTTGCAAGGAGCGAATATAATATTGATGAAATTATGAATATGTGCCGCAAGACGGGAACGCATTTCTGGGTTGATATGGAAATGTTCGCCGTTCCGTTTACCGACGGGCTGCGTCCCAAAAAAATACCCGACCTGCTTAAAGAAATGAAGAATTACGATAAATTGGAGCAGATTTACGGCTACCAGTATACCGGAATTATGAACGAGCCGGGGCACAGAATGAATTTAGGTCTTGCCGAGACCGAAAAATTTTACAGCGAATATATGAATTACCTTAAAACCAAGGAGGAAAACGGCAATGGAAAATAAAATATTCACCGAATACAAAAATCGCTTTCACTCGGCTCTTTTGGACGACTGTATTCCGTTTTGGGAGAAAAGCGACCTTATAGATAAGGAATACGGCGGGTTTATAACCTCGGTAGACAGAGAGGGCAAAAGCTACAACAACGATAAATCGGTTTGGTTTCAGGGGCGTTGCCTTTGGACATTTTCCTCTCTGTGCGCAAGGTACGGCATAAGGGAGAGCTGGCTTAACGCGGCAAAAAGCGGTAAGGAATTTCTTGAAAAACACTGTACCGACAGCGACGGAAGAATGTTTTTTACCGTAACGCGCGACGGCAGACCGCTGAGAAAACGCAGATATATGTATTCCGAAAGCTTTTTTGTTATAGGCATGGCTGAATACGGCGCCCTTACGGGCGATACCGAGGCTCTGTCTAAGGCGGCAAAATGCTTTGATATGATGCTTGATATCTACCGTCACCCCGAAAACGACCCCTATAAAATTACACCGAAATCGTATTCCGAAACAAGAAGTCAGCGTGATTCCGCAGTGCCTATGGTGCTTATAAGCTCGGGGCAGATACTGCGCCGCTGTATTCCCGAAAGGGCGGAATACTATACCGCCGCGGTGCGCGAGGTAATTGGAGATATACTGAAATATCACTACAAGCCCGAGCTTAAATGTGTGCTTGAAACGGTGGCAAGCGACGGCAGTATGATAGATAACCCCGCGGGCAGAACCGTTAACCCGGGTCATTCCTGCGAAAACTCGTGGTTTATTATGTGCGAGGCACTTTATTCCAAGGACGATGAGCTTATGAAAAAAGCGCTGAATTTACTTGACTGGCATACAGAGCGCGGCTGGGACAAGGAAAACGGCGGAATGTTCTATTTTGTTGACGTGCTGGGCAGACCGTGCGAGCAGCTGGAATGGGATATGAAGCTTTGGTGGGTGCATAACGAGGTTTTAATATCCACATTGCTTGCATATGCCGTAACCAAGGATAAAAAATATTGGGATATGTTTGAAAAGACCTATGATTATGCCTTTTCGCATTTTGCGGATAGGGAATACGGCGAGTGGTACGGCTATCTGCACAGAGACGGCAGCGTTTCACACACGCAAAAGGGCTCTTTGTGGAAAGGACCTTTTCATTTACCGCGCTGCCTAATGCTTTGCGAGGATATTCTTACCGTGCTTGAAAGCAACGGAGAAATTCACAGCATTATATAACCCCATCTGTCTCTTGGCAATGGCGGCTGCCCTTTAACAGCACCAATATAAAATGGGAGGTTGTATTTATGAAAAAACGTATTATTTCTCTTATGTGTACGGTTGTAATGATTTTATCGGCGCTTTTCGTCGCCCCGTCTTCGGTATTTGCCGAGGAAACCTATGATTTTGCGGATAATTACGACACTTGGATGCAGGGTATTGAAAAAGTAGGGGAATGGGATATATTCCCGAATCATCCTGAGTTCGGACTTTCGGTTGTCGGAAGGAATAATACCAAATCCGAAAACAGCCTTATCTACTCGTTTGAAGACAAAAAAATAACCGCGGTTTCTGTCGATGTAGTGGAGTATACGGGTTACTTCGAAGAGAATGATCTTGTTGTTTCGGCTTACTCTAACGGTGCTTGGCAGGAATTATCGTTGACAATGAGTGCTGAAAGGGAAATCGACGGTGCGAATAAACCGAATTTCAAATCTGTGACGGCCACCGCCGTTTCTGTGCCGGACAGCACAACAAAGCTTAAGCTTCAACTAAACAATTCGTCTGCATGGACTTTGTTTCTTGACAGATTAAAATTAAAAGTAAGCGGGGCAAGTGAAGTGGATAAGGCGTACAATGAACAGACATTGTTTTTCACAAATTCTTCCGGCACAACTCTTGAATATTATCTGACTGTGCCTGCGGGGTATGACGGCAAAGAAACTCTTCCGTTGGTGTTATTTATGCACGGTTTTGGCGGCGATACCGACAGAAGCGGTTACGAATATTTCAGAGATAAGGTATTTAAAGGTAATTATAATTGTATTTTACTGGCACCCATTGCCGACCGCTCAAAGGGGCAACATTGGAGAGACAGGGACGCTATGGGTGATGTCGGCGCTACCGCAATATATAATCAGGATGATTTGACGCCGACTCCCGCTTTATTGGCAGCAAGAGATTTGTTGAAAAAGGTTAAAAGCAGCTATAACGTAGATTCCTCAAGAATATATGCGCTTGGGTATTCCATGGGCGGTTTCGGCACATATGAGCTTGCTACCAGGTATCCCGAATTGTTTTCGGCAATAGCCCCGATTTGCGGCGGCTGCGATCCTACAAAAGCGAGTGTAATCAAGGACTTGCCGATTTGGAGCTTTCACGGCACGGCAGACGCAGTTGTGAATATTGACGCGAATAGGGCTATGTATAAGAATCTCCTGTCCCTTGGCAGTGAAAATGCACATTACACGGAATATGACGGCTTGGATCACGGGATATGGTTTAAGGCGATGGATGATGTAACGGATTGGCTGTTTAAACAATCAAAGAACACCGATTTTTCTGAAAACACGGCTTATAAGTTTGACAGTCTGACCGATTGGAGCATATCTTCGGATCATACGGAAAATTTGCAAATAAATAAAAATGAACCGAATATAAAGGACAGTGCGGTGTCTTCAAGGACTGAAAAATACGGTGAAAATTACATTGAATACAGCTGTGACGGCAGGGAGTTGTCGGAGGTTGTCGCGGATACGGGCTACCATTCCGACTATGCAGCACCCGAGCACCTTATTTTAAAAGCGCAAACAGATGATCCTGATGTATGGCATACGGTAAAAGCCACGGCTGTTTTGAGTACACCGTTCGGCGATTCAAAGTTCATCCTATCAAAGCTTTCATATATGGGACTTCCTAAAAACACTAAAAGAATAAGAATATCCGTAAATAGCGACGATGTTTATTGGACGTATTATATCAATAATGTTGCGATCAAATACAAGGAAGATCCTGTACGGGCTGAACCGGCGGGGGATTTTAATAATGACGGCAGCGTGAATATTCTTGATTTAATTATATTAAAAAAATGTATGGCAAATGAGACGGGTGATTTAAAATTTGATCTTGACGGTGATGATTTAATTGATGCAAAGGATATAGCCGCTTTAAGAAAGCACTTATTGGGGGCGGCAGAGCTGCTAAGTGCGGAAAAGGTCGAAAATATCAGAAAAATCAATGAGTTGAAAAAATTTGCGGATAACGATTTGATTTTCCTGTCCGGATTACAACTGGAAAGCGGAGCATTTCCGACTCGCGCAGGTACTAAGGGAGCAGAAAGCATAAATCCCTATTTTTCCGACTATGTTGCAATAGCCTTATTAAACCGTCCGGATTTGTATGCCGAAAATGTAAAAAAGTACATAAATTGGCATTTTGCTCATTTGAATGCCGATGGGACAATTTACGATTATTATATGGACGGCAAGGAGGAAAAAACGAAAGGCACATATGATTCAACCGATTCCTATGCGGCAACATTTTTAATGCTTCTTGAAAAATATTGTGAAAAAACCGGAGATATTGATTTTATTACAGAGCATAAATCAAAAGTTATAAGTGTTTACAATTCAATGATTTCTACACTTCATAACGGTCTGACATACGCAAAGGAAGATTATCCCATAATATATACTATGGATAACAGCGAGGTATATGCGGCTCTGATTGAATCTGAAAAATTATTCAAGCTTTTGGATGAGAACGACTTAGCAAACGATTGTCTTGAAAAATCATCACAGCTGAAAACCGAGCTTAATAAACAACTGTGGAATGAAAATTGTTATTTTGAAACAGGAATAAATAAGGACGACGGTACAGTATCCCATAAGTATCTGTTGAATGAGTATTATCCTTCGGGTTTGGCTCAATTATTCCCGGTTATTTACAATGCGGTTGACACAGAGAAGAAAATGTCTGTATATTATGATGTAAAACGCAGATTCGATATCGGTTCTGTTGCTTTTAAGGAAGATTACTATTGCTTTATTGCATTGGCGGCAGCCTCGGTGGGAGATGTGGATTATTTAATACAATATAAGAATAAATTTTCCGCCACGGTACCGTTAGGGAATTCTACAGTTCCGTATATTGCGATAGTATTAAATTCGGTTTATGAATATGCAGCCACTGTTAATTAACGGGGAGGATCGAATATGAAAACAGTATCAAAACTATTTGCAATTCTTATATGTCTGACATTAACGCTCGGAGTGTGCGTGTTGCCTTTATCAGCTGAAAACAACGCGCAATTACACGATGACATGACAGACTGGAGCAAGGTCTCTGCCCATACCGAAAACTGGGATATGTTTTCAAGCCACGCCGAAACGGGCTTAAGCGTTATAGGCAGGAAAAACGTGACCGACGAAAGCTCGGTTACATATACGGCGAAAAACGGCGACACATTTAAAAGGGCGGAAATATCCTTACAGGTATACAGTGGCTTTGTGAGCGTTTCAAGAGATTTAAAGGCGGAATACAGAACCGACGAAAAATCCGAGTGGAAGACTCTTGTAATGACGGAGGAAGGCGAAGAAAATATTATCGGCAAGGAAACGCTTGCCTTTAAGCTACAGAAGATATACTGCGAATTGCCCGCAGAGACCGCGGAAATTAAAATATCGCTGCTTAACGATGTCGGCTGGACGCTTTTTATAGATTCGGTAACATTGGATATTAAAAAAGGAAACTCCGGGGAAGACAAACCAGACGCTCCCGGCGAAGATATTTTAACCGATGATTTTTCCGATTTATCAAAGCCCGATTTTAAAACGGATAATTTTGACGTTTTCCCGAATCACTCGGAAACGGGATTGAGCGTTATAGGCAGAAAAACAACCGACGGTGAAAGCTCGGTAGCGTATAACGCCCCCGAAGGGAAATACTTTTCGGCGGTGAAGCTCGGCGTTCAAAAGGCTGAGGGCTATGTTCTGTATTCGCGGGATATAAGGCTTGAATACAAAATTTCCGATACGGACGAATGGGTAAACGCTCCGCTCACAGAGGGGGAGTTAAAGGATATTAAAGGCGCTGCAAACCCGGTTTTTAAAACGCAGGAATTAAGCGCGGCGCTGCCCGAAAACACACGCTTTGTGAAAATCAGCCTTTTAAACGATGTGGTGTGGACGCTGTTTTTGGATGAGCTTGGCATAACGCTTAAGGATGTAAAGGTAATTGACGGCGGCAAAACCGACGACGGCGGCAAAAAAGACGAGCCCGAGGTTAAAGATATTATCCTGACGGATGAGTTTGAGGATTTTTCCAAAACCAAAACGCATACCGATAATTTTGAGTTTCACAACCCGCACCCCGAAACGGGGCTCAGCGTAATGGGCAGGGGAAACGGAAATACGGAAAGCTCGGTAACCTATGCCGCCGGGAATAACGCTTATATCACCTCGGCGAAAATAGGGATACAGTTTTACACAGGCTTTTTTGACGCCGCGCGCGATATAAGGGTAGAGGTTTCGGTAGGCAAGGCTTGGAAAACGGTAAATCTTCTTGACGGCGAAATATCCGATATAAAAGGTTCGACAAACAATAATTTCAAAAGCACCGTTTTAACGGTCGATTTGCCCGCAAACGTTAAAAAGGTAAAAATTTCACTGCTCAACGATGTTGCATGGACGCTTTTCCTTGACCGCGCCGAATTTAAAATGAGCCGCGACGGTTCTTCGGGGATAATATACGGAGATTTTACGGATGAGCTTGCCGATTTTTCAAAGGTATACAGTCATTCGGATAATATGCAGGCGTTTGCGGAGCATCCCGAAACCGGCTTAAGCGTAGCCGGCAAAACCGACGGCGAGGACGGCTATATAAGCTATAAGGTCTACGATAAGGAAATAACATCGGTGAAAATAAGACTGGTAATAGCCGACGGATATTTCGATAAAGCAAAGCACTTTTCGGTTCAGACCAAAAACGCGGTTTCTGCTGCTTGGAAAACTGTAGATTATACGCTTTCCGCGCCTACAGCTATTGCGGGAACAGAAAAATTCGTTCTTGTTACCGCCACGGTCGATAAGCTGCCCCTCGGAACAGATGAAATAAGGCTTAACCTTACAAATGATGTTGCGTGGACGCTTTTTGCAGACAGCGTTTCTTACACTACGGGAAAGCTTACGGATATTTCGCTTATTCCGAAAACCGACGGCGCGCAGCATACGCAAGCGGCATGTTACGCATTTTTCATGTCCCTCGCGGTATTGCTGTTCATAGGCTTTAGGCTTTCGCCTTATAAACGCAGGGCTATATGAAAGTGTCATTTTAGGTAGCGAAGTATTAAATATTTATAAAAATACTGCTGTATTTGATTTGGAAGATATCGTAAATTTTGATTTTCCGGATTTAACAAGAAAGTTTTATCACGGCATGATAAATAAAGAACCAACGCATATTCCGTAACTGAGAAAAATGGCTATGGACTTTTCATCAAGCGGTACATTCTGCCGCAGTTGATGTTAATGCAATAATCACGGTTAAGAAAATCTTTGATTTTACGGGCCCCAAAAACGCTTGTTGGTTTTGGCATAGAACTCAAGAATGGCAGCGCAAATAGATCTGTTTTCAAGCTCTCTTACGTACGGAGAACGGTGCAGCCATTTGTAATATGTGCTTCTGTTTACACGGATAACTCGGCACAGGGTGATGATTGAATGTTGATTTGAAAGAGCTTTTACCGCAATCAATCGTTGTCTGAGTGC
>URGH01000034.1 GCA_900547305.1 uncultured Oscillospiraceae bacterium
TCAATTTAGAGCCTAAAAAGTATATTTTGCTTTCGGCGCACAGAGAAGAAAATATTGACACCGAAAAGAACTTTTTATCCCTCTTTACGGCAATAAACAAGCTGGCGGAAAGGTACGGTATGCCGATACTGTATTCCTGCCACCCACGCTCTAAAAAGAGACTGGAGCAAAGCGGTTTTAAGCTTGATAAACGTGTTATTCAGCACGAGCCGCTCGGTTTCCATGATTACAATAAGCTGCAAATGAACGCATTTTGCGTTGTATCAGACAGCGGCACTCTGCCCGAAGAGAGCAGCTTTTTTACAAGCGTCGGCAATCCGTTCCCTGCCGTGTGCATACGCACCTCTACCGAACGCCCCGAGGCGCTCGATAAAGCTTGCTTTATACTTGCGGGCATTGACGAAAAGAGCCTTTTACAGGCAGTTACAACCGCAATAGATATGAACGAAAACGGCGACATTGGCACACCCGTGCCCAACTACACAGATGAAAACGTTTCAACCAAGGTTGTAAAGATAATCCAGTCCTACACAGGCGTTGTTAATAAAATGGTTTGGAGAAAGTTATGAAAAAAGTAAAACGCTCTGTTAAAATAATAATAGCGGTTGCGCTTGTTATTGTGCTGTTGCTTGCAAGCGGAGTTATATTTTACCTTTCAAAGCTGAATTTAATAAAATTCAGCAACGGTAAATTCACATGGAGCGGCTCGCCCGATATGAGCGACAGCGAGACGCTTGACGAAGAAAGCCGAATGAATGATGCAATAGCCGACCTTGAAGAAAAAGACGCTATTGACGCCACGGGTGAAATTTATAAGGACAAAAGATTTTTAAATATTCTGCTTATAGGCACGGACGAGCGTGCCGAGAACTTCAGCGAGAACGCGAGAGGCGACAGCTGTATGATTATGTCGATAGGCAAAAAGGATGGCTCGTTAAAGCTTGCAAGCCTTGAACGCGGTATGGGCGTGCCGATACTTGAGGGGAAATATAAGGGTCAGTACGACTGGCTTACCCACACATTCCGCTACGGCGGCGCAGACCTTATGATGCGTGAGGTGCGCGAGTGCTTTAAGGTAGATGTTGAAAGATATATCCGCGTAAATTTCACCACATTTAAAAAGGGAATAGATTCGGTAGGCGGCATAGATATTACGCTGACTGCGGCTGAGGCTACATATTTAAATAACGGCACCAGTCGTAAAAACTATACAGCAGGTGTAAACCATCTTGACAGCATTGCTGCACTCGAGTATGCCCGCTGCAGACATATAGACAGCGACTGGCACAGAATAGAGCGCCAGCGCAATGTTATTCAGGCAGTAGTAACCAAGACTAAGGATTTAAGTATCGGCGAGCTTAATACGCTGTTAAATAATGTTCTTCCGCTTGTGCAGACAAACCTTACAAGGCTTGAAATTACCGAGCTGCTGCTCTCCGCGCCGAAATACCGTGGGGTGCAGATTAAGCAAATGACCGTTCCGATAAGCGGCAGCTATGGCGGAATGAGAGGGCTCGGCGGGCGCAGCCTTTTCTCGGTAGATTTCGACACCAACGCAAAAGCGCTCAGAGAATTTATTTACGGTGTTACAGCAGAATAGTATTTTAAAAAGGAGACTTTCATACCGAAAGCCTCCTTTTATATTGCATGCTTATAGTATTCTACAATCTCAAAAATTGCGCTGCATAAAACAAAGAAAGGCAGAAGAGGTTATTTGCGTATTTTATCGTAGTAATCTTCAAATGATATTTTTCCTTTCTAGGCGGCATTTCTCAAATTTGATGCAAAGCGCGACCATTCTTCAAATTGGGCAACAGTCATTTTCTTTTTTAAATACCGTGCATAGTGCGCTTTATAAGCACGGTTGTATGTCTGCCATACAGGATCATTTTTGCACTTGTCGTCATACCGGCGTCTGCTACCGACATCGCGACAGGTTTTATCCGGCTCGTTTTTGAGTGGACGATTGCAGTAGTTGAAGTATTTTCCACCCTTGATTAAAAAGAATCTGCCGCACAGCTTACAGCAATTAGGTATGTATTTATTTTTAATGCCTTTCCAAAAATCAAAATATAAAAATGATTGTAAGTCGCTGAATGTAATTTCTTCGCACAAAATGGGATTGCCGTCGGTATTTTTCAAAACCTTATATCCAAAGGAATCCATAGAGCATTTTATTTCCGAAAAGTTCTTTATGTAATCAATTTTAAATTTATCATAGTAAACTGCAAGTTCTGCATCTGAAATAAATGTTTCATTTTTATTAAGGTATTTTTTTATAAACGGCTTAAAAATATCCTGCACAGAGGCGTAGTGAAATAAAAGAGCAATATATTCATCAAAGAACGCAGTAATTTTTTCGTTCAGTTCTTCAAGGTGGGCGATCTTATCAAAATCAAAAAAATAGATTTCTTCAAAGCTTATGGGTACGAATTTATTGAGTAAAATATAAAATACCCCGTTATCGTCGCAGTCACCTACACCGTTCGGTGTTACGGTCTCCCAAGTTATGGGTTCCTCAATTTCCGAATCATCTCTGCCGTCCTCAAAAAAGAGACTGTATTCATTAGACAAAGGTGTATATTCTGTCGCTCAAAATTTTATTGTAAGGCGGGAGACCGGTAATCCATTTGTTCACCTTATCAAATAACTCCATAGCCCAGTCAACATTATAGGAATACTTTTGGTGGTCTTCATAATACATATTACGCGAAAGCAAAAGTCTCTTTTTCAAATACCTTAGGTTCCCTATAATTTCATGAGCTTCAATAAAATTACTGTTAAGATACGCTGTCAGTATTTCATTGGCGGCGTATTTGTATTGCCCGTTTATATACACGTCGTTATTCCAGAAATATGCTTTAAATGAAAACATTATTTTACCCCCGTGCTAATAAAGTAGAGAATAGACAACTGAAAATAGAGAATAAAATTTTATGACGCTACTTCTATTGTGTTTTTCGGATGGCTCTGTTTCTCAATGCGGAAACCATAGCAAAGCTGTTGGGAATATCAATTTCAAGCAGCTACGAATTGATGCATGAAAAAGATTTTCCGTCCTTGAAAATCGGCTCAAGACTGCTCGTATCAAAAGAAAAATTCAGTGAATGGATTGATAAAATGACAGGAGATAATCTGTGAAAAATAATAATCGAAGGAAATTCTTTGAGAATTATTTTATGTTACCAAATGAGATTTTTAATTTGAAATTATGCAGCGGCGAGATTGCCGTTTATGCTTATCTGTTATACTGTGAAAACAGAAAAACATTTAGCTGTTATCCAAGCCACAAAACAATAGGAAAAGCAATCGGTATGAGTCGTAACACCGTCAAAAAATATGTGGACAGCCTGATTGAAAAGCGATTGATTACTGCCGCGCCGACCTCCGTCATCACCCAAAAAGGAGAAAAGCGTAACGGAAATTTGCGCTATACAATCCGCCCGATTGCGGAAGCATTAGAGCAGTATTACGAGCAACAGTTTATACGGCTGCACGAAGAAACACGGCGGCAGGCAGCTTTGAAAAAACTCGCCGAATTTGACCGCAAACACGGAAAATCGGCGGTTTAACGGCAGTTTTACGGCTCGTCCGAAAATAAGCAGGAGAAAGAGTTGGGGTCGCAAGCGACCCACAACTCGGCTCACAGCGGACGGCAACGCCGACCGCATAAGGGTTTGTGCGGCTTTTGGGGGTTATTTCTAAAAAGGCAATTTAGGGGTTGCTCGAATTTTAACCTCGCTGATTTAGGGGTTGCTGATTTTTCCGCAAATTTTGCTGGATATTCGAGAAAATTTGTGGTATTGTGTAGTGCTTGGAAAGGAGAATTTTTATGCAGAAAAAACTGTTAACAAACGGCAATGCCTTCAAGCGTACAGACGGAAGATGGTGCGGAGTTGTATGGTATATGGATGAACATGGTGAGAGAAAGCGCAAGAGCTTTTCCGGTACGACTAAAGCAGAGGTTAATAAAAAGATAACCCAGTACATTGCAGACTTTGAAAATCAAGTGGCTGAATCTGACGAGTCAAAGAAAACACTGCAAGACAGTATACAAAATTGGCTGCAAGTGTTCAAATTCCCGTCAGTAGAGCAGACCACCTATGACCGATGCGAATGCAGTGCTAAAAATCAGATATATCCTCTGCTCGGTGAGAAAGCTGTCGGAGATATTACAGCGGCAGATATAAAAAATCTACTTAATTATTGGATGAACAAAAATTATGCTTACACCACCGTCAAAAAAGCCTATGTGGTACTGAACGAATACTTCCGGTATCTTTATCAAGAGGAAATGATACCGAAAAATCCTATGGCAAACATCGAAATGATTAAAAAGAGTAATTTCCTGTCGGCACAGAATAAAGAGAATTTACCTGAATGCGAAACAGTAACAATTTTCACTCTGGAAGAAATTGAAAAATTTAAAGCTGAAGCATTCAGTACATTCAAAGACGGCAAACGCAAATATCAACAAGCCGCCGCATATATACTAATGCTCAACACCGGATTGCGTATAGGCGAATTATTAGGACTACTAAATAGCGATATAGACCTCGAAAACAAAACGCTTACTGTAAGGCAAGGCGTAAAAGAAATTGTAAACCGTGACGGAATAGGAAAAGCGGCAATGAAGATAAAAGTCGGAAAGCCTAAAAGTGCCGCCAGTAAGCGCACAGTGCCGCTGAACAGGACGGCAATGGATATGATCGAGGATCTGCGCAAAGAAGCCTATTTCGGCGAAAATACGCCCCTTGTGTGCGACGAGAAAGGCGATTATACGAAGCCTGTGAATTTTCGCAAGCGTTACTACCGAATTCTGAAGGCGGCTGGAATTAAGCGAAAAGGCTTGCACAGTCTGCGGCATACATTCGCCACGAACTTAGTCAACGGACAAAAACAGCCTGACGGGGCGATTAAGGCGCTCTCACCGAGACAAGTGGCTGACTTGTTAGGACACAGTACATCACAAATAACAGAACTTTACTATGTGAAAAAAGATACCTCAAGGCTTAACGGTATAACCGAAGGCTTTGAGATTTAAGTCAAAATTTATACCGCAGTAAACAAAGAAAAGCTCCGGCTGATATCCAGTCGGGGCTAAAAAATTGATGCTTTATTGATGATGTAGCAGACGGAATCGTTGTAAGCGTATGCCGCCGGATGAAAAATCCGGACCTGTTTTGGGTATCAAAATGCGGCAAAACAGACCGTGTTCCAAGCTTAAACAGCAAAAGAAAAACGGCTCAAAACCGCACGGTTGAGCCGTTTTCCACTGGCAGGGGCAGAAGGGATCGAACCCTCGGCACTCGGTTTTGGAGACCGATGCTCTACCAGCTGAGCTATACCCCTAAAATAAAAAAATGCTTGTTATGGTGGACCATCACGGACTCGAACCGCGGACCGACCGGTTATGAGCCGGTTGCTCTAACCAACTGAGCTAATGGTCCGAACAAGCAAGATATATTATAACATATATTACTGATTTGTCAAGTAAAAAAATAAAGGAAAAATAATTTTTTTACTTCCGGCTGTACAACAAAAGCGCAAATGCGCTTTTGTTGTACATTATATTTCATTATGAACTTAGTTTATAACGTTTTCATTCGCTGCGAAGTGCGGTTACGGGGTCTTTCTTAGCTGCTACCTTTGAGGGGAACAAGCCCGCTATAAGGGTTAAGAGCATACTTATTACAACAAGCGAAGCACCGCCCGCAAACGGCAGCACGGCAAGCCCCGAAATATCGGTTATGGCGGCGATTATCGCGTTTATGGGAATAAGCAGCAGCAAGGTCACCGCAATGCCTATTGCCCCCGCGGCAAAGCCCACTATAAGCGTTTCGGCGTTAAACACGCGGGAAACGTCCTTTTTCGAGGCGCCCATGGCGCGCAGCACGCCTATCTCTTTAGTACGCTCCAGCACCGAAATATAGGTTATAATGCCTATCATAATAGATGAAACTATAAGCGAAATGCTTACAAACGCAATTAAAATATAGCTTATTGCGTTTATAATTGTGGTAACGGATGAAAGCATAAGCCCTATATAATCGGTGTAGGTTATTTTTTCGGCGTCGCCCACGCCCTTGTTGTATTCGGTTATAAGGTCGGAAATTTTTTCCTTCGCCTCAAAATCCTTTGGGTATATATTTATAACCGAGGGTTCATCAAGGCTTGAAACGCCCATAAGCTTTAGGTTGCCGTCATATGTGGCGTTGTTGCTTTTTTCCTTTATTGCCGCTTTAAACTGCTCGGTTATCTGCTCCTTGGTCTGCCCTGCGGCGGTCATTTGGCTTATATACGCGTTATATTCCGCCTGCTCATTTTCGGGCAGGGTGGCTATATATGCCGTCAATTGCTCGTAGGTCATATTATCCGCGTCAGTCTCAAAGGGTCTGCCCGTGAAAACGTTCTTTTCGGGGTCAGCCTTTTGCGCTTTTACTATTTCGCTGTCGTTCACCTTGTTTATAAGGTACTCCATAAGCGATTCGGGGTAGCCCACAAAACCGCTTGTTTGATTTGCAACCGACGAATCGGCGGGTCTTATTATTCCCACCACGGTTATATCCTCTGCCGCCGAAGATAGCCTTGAAGAAACGTAGAGCGAATCCTCTGTTTTATCGCTCCAGGTGCCGTCGGCGTTCTTTTCAAAATAATCGGTATTGCAAAGCAGCTTGAATTTAAGCCCCAAAATATCATCGTAGGAGTAGCTTACTTCTGCGGTAGGCTCTATTTTTTCGCCCGCCTGCGCTTTTTTCAGCATTTCTTCAAGCTCTGCCGAATCCTTAAGCCCCAAGGAATAGAGCGCGTAATCGCTTATCTGGTTATTTTTATCCACCGCAAGCACAATTTCGTTGTATTTTTCCGGCATACGCCCCGCAATAACGTCATACTGCTTTTTCAAAAATTCCTTGTTTTCAAAAAGGCGCTTCCATACCTCGGTATTGGAAAATGAGGAGGACATTTGCATATTTCCGCTACTCTGACTTTCGGGGAATACGGTGGAAAACACGGTATTCGGGTTTACGCGGCTGCCCTTTTCATCATATATATTCATAACCGTTGAATATTTATACTCAATCTCGCTTGTATTATCTGAAAAGGCGGAGGTTTTTTCAATATGCTTTTTCAATTCCGAAAGGTTATTCGCCGAAATGCCGTTTACCATGGTAGACATCATTTCGGTCATAACATTATTGCTGTAAATTTTGCCATCCTCACGGTCGCCGCTCGGCTCATTTTTCCCCATAAGGTCGCTTACCAATTGGCTTACGTCCATTCCCGCCTGCTCAATTGTTATGGGGTAGCTTGAAAGCGTTTCCTCCTCAACACGCGCGATATACGCGTTTACGCCGTTTGAAAGGGATAAAATAAGCGCTATGCCTATAATGCCGATAGACCCCGCAAAGGCGGTTAAAAAGGTTCTTGCTTTTTTGGTCATAAGGTTGTTGAGGGATAGTGAAAGCGCCGTTAAAAACGACATTGAGGGGCGCTTGCCGCTTTTCTCCGCCGTTTTTTCCTCCTCGCCGCCCGAGTAGGGCATGGTATCGTCGGTAATATTGCCGTCAAGCAGCCTTATAATACGCGTGGAGTACTGCTTTGCAAGCTCGGGGTTGTGGGTAACCATTATTACAAGTCTATCCTTGGAAATTTCCTTTAAAAGCTCCATTATCTGAACAGAGGTCTCGCTGTCCAGCGCGCCGGTAGGCTCGTCGGCAAGCAGTATTTCGGGGTCGTTTACAAGCGCGCGGGCAATGGCTACGCGCTGCATTTGCCCGCCCGACATTTCGTTCGGCTTTTTATTAAACTGGTCGGCAAGCCCTACCTTTTCAAGCGCCTCTGCCGCTCTGCGGCGGCGCTCGGCGCGCGGAACGCCCGTAAGCGTTAGCGCAAGCTCTACATTAGAAAGTACCGATTGGTGCGGAATAAGGTTGTAGCTTTGAAAAATAAAGCCTACCGAGTGGTTGCGGTAGTTATCCCAGTCCCTGTCGCGAAAATCGCTTGTAGCCCTGCCGCCTATATAAAGCTCGCCGCTTGTGTACCTGTCAAGTCCGCCTATAATATTAAGCAATGTAGTCTTGCCGCAGCCCGACTGACCGAGTATTGATACAAACTCACTTTTGCGAAATTCAACGCTCACACCTTTAAGCGCGTGCACCGTGGTGTCCCCGGTAATATAATCCTTTTTAATATTTTCTAATTTAAGCATCCGTATTCCTCCAGACCTATGCATTATATTACTGATTTTTAAATACATTATGAATGTTTAAAAAATATTTGATAAATAAGCAAGTTAGTGTTATAATCAAATCAGTATGCAGGAAAGGCAGGGAGCTATGGAAAAGATTTTTAAAAAGCTGACCGTGTTTTTATCGGGTCTGCTTATTGTAACGACTGTTTTTTTAATCTTTGTTATTCCCACTTATATAAAATCGGATAGGAAAATAGACTTTTTCTCGTCCAATAAAATCGTGAGCAATATTAAAAATATGGAAATGAATATGACTACGGTCATATACGTTCAGAACGCCAAAGGGCAGTGGGAGGAATACCGCCGTCTGCACGGCAGCGAAAACCGCCTGTGGGCGGGAATTGATAAAATGCCCGCGCAATTGGGCAACGCCTTTATTGCCATTGAGGACGAGCGATTTTACGAAAACCGCGGGGTTGACTGGAAAAGAACCTTTGCGGCTGTGGGCAATAAACTTTTAAAATTCAATTCCACCGAATTCGGCGGCTCCACCATAACGCAGCAGCTTATAAAAAACGTTACGAACGATAAGGACCGCGACGCCATGCGCAAATTCCGCGAAATTGTGCGCGCAACCCTTATAACCCGCAAGCTCTCCAAAAAAGAGATACTTGAAGCATATCTTAACACAATTTCCCTGGGTAACGGCATTTGCGGCGTTCAGGTGGCGGCGAACTACTATTTTAATAAGGATGTAAGCGAGCTTAATTTAACCGAGTGCGCCGCCCTTGCAGCAATAACCAAAAACCCCTCAAGGTTTAACCCCGTAACCGAAAAGGGCGCGGCGGAAAACAAAAAGCGGCGGCAAACGGTGCTTGATAAAATGCTGGAGCTTAAGATGATAAGCTACGATGAGTACGATAAGGCGTATAATACTGAGCTTAAAATAGACGATTCGCAGAAGGATGAATACGAGGGCGAAATAAACAGCTATTTTGTTGACGCGCTTATAGACCAGGTAATAGACGACCTTGCCCAAAAGTATAATTTGAGCACTCAAATGGCCTCTACCATGTTCTACAACGGCGGCTTTAAAATATACTCCACCTTAAAGCCGGATATACAGTCGCAAATGGAAAAGGTTTACACAAATATTAACACCTATTTCCCCCAAAAGGCGACCTATGATAACGGCGAGACCGCGCACGCGCAATCGGCTATGACGGTTATGGACTACAAGGGTCATATAGTCGGAATAGTGGGGGGAGCGGGTGAAAAAACCACAAACCGCGGGCTTAACCGCGCTACCGATTCGCCGCGTCAGCCCGGCTCTACCATGAAGCCCATAGGCGTTTACGCGCTGGCAATAGATAAGGATATTGTGGATTACACCTCACGCGTGCTTGATAAGCCGATAGAAAAATACTATGCCGACGGCAAAAGCGGACCCAAGGAATGGTACGGCTACTATAAGGGCACGGTTACGCTGAACTACGCTATACGCAAATCAATGAATACCATTCCCGTGCGGCTTCTGCAAGAGGTGGGCGTTACCGATTCGTATAATTTCTTAACCCAAAAGCTGCACTGCAAGCATTTGGTTGAGGCTGATAAAAACCTTGCAGCTTTGGCTCTCGGCGGTACGCACTACGGCATTACCACCACCGAATCCGCCGCGGCTTACGCGATTTTCGGCAACCAGGGCGTTTACCACAAGCCGACGACATATTATGAAATAAAGCACGCAAACGGCGATACCGTAATTAAATATGACGATACCGGCGAGCAGGTAATAAGCCCTGCCTCAGCCACCATAATGAATCACCTTTTGCAGGAGGTTGTTTACGGCAGCGAGGGCACCGGCGGCGGAATACGGGGCTTTAACTATAAGCTCAAAGCGTATGCGAAAACAGGTACCTCAAGCGAATCCTACGACCTGTGGATGGTTGCCGGCTCACCCTACTATATAGGCTCCGTTTGGTACGGCTTTGATTTATCGCACAATGTAAACAACGGCGGCGCGGCGGCTAAAATTTGGC
Source organism: uncultured Oscillospiraceae bacterium (assembly GCA_900547305.1). Classification (GTDB taxonomy): domain Bacteria; phylum Bacillota; class Clostridia; order Oscillospirales; family Acutalibacteraceae; genus UBA737. Next base: position 10,231 of record URGH01000034.1, read on the forward strand.
GCGACGTTATGACCGAGGTGCACAAAAACCTTGACGTAAAGGAATTTGAGGACAGCGAGGACGTTGTTAAAAAAGGCATAGGCTACTATAAAAAGGGCGCAAAGGTTGAAACGCCGATTTACTACAACCAGTCTTCATCCGTTTCCTCGGCAACCTCTTCCGCTGCCTCCTCGTCCGTCTCGTCCGCAGCGTCGTCAACCGTAACCTCGTCGGAAAGCTCGTCCGTTTCATCAGGCAATACATCGTCTGCACCCCCCGCCTCCGAACCTGAAACCCCGTCATCATCTGAAGCGCCGCCCGAGCCGTCAACCCCCGAAACTCCCGCGGAGGGTAACGGATAATGCAGCCCATTGCGAAAATTTATACCGATTTCCCCGAAAAATTCGGGCTGCCGCGGCAAAGCGGGCTTATAAAGGAGCTGCGCGGAAAAATAGTGTTTGAGCCTGCTTACCGCGATATTTCCGCCGTGCGCGGGCTTGAAGAATATTCGCACATATGGCTTTTGTGGGAATTTTCAGGCTTTGGCGGCGGCGATTGGTCGCCCACTGTACGCCCGCCGAGGCTCGGCGGCAACAAGCGTGTAGGCGTTTTTGCAACCCGCTCCCCCAACCGCCCGAATCCGATAGGGCTTTCCGCCGTAAGGCTTGAAAAAATAAGCCTTGATAAAAAGCTGGGCGCGGTGCTTGAGGTTTCGGGAATCGATATGATGAACGGCACGCCCATTTACGATATAAAGCCGTATTTAAGCTTTGCCGATTCCTACCCCGACGCGGTTTGCGGCTTTGCCGATGAAAAATTCGCCGAAAAAGCGACGGTGGAAATTCCCGAAAGCATTACAAATCAGCTTGATGCGCAAACGCTTTTGCAATTAAAGGAAATTTTAGAGGAAGACCCGCGCCCGCACTACCAAAACGGCCCAGACAGAATATACGGATTCACCTTTAAAGAAATGCAGATACGATTTTGTGCGAAAGACGGAGTGATAAAAGTGCTGTCTGTCGGGAGTGCACCTTAAAATATTCAACTTTTTTCGTAAAAAACTGACATATACTGTAACATATATCTGATATGTATTAATTATATTTCCTTTTTGTGTTTATTTTGTATATAATAAAGACAACAAAATAAAAACGGAGGAATGACAAATGTCAAGATTCACTTTACCCAGAGATGTTTATTTCGGCGAAAATGCAATGGAGAACCTTAAAACCCTTAAAGGTAAAAAGGCGATAGTCGTTGTCGGCGGCGGCTCTATGAAGCGTTTCGGCTTTCTCGATAAGGCGGTAGGCTACCTTAAAGAGGCGGGAATGGAGGTAGAGCTGTTTGAGGGTGTTGAACCCGACCCCTCTGTTGAGACCGTTATGCGCGGCGCAGAGGCTATGCGTAAGTTCGAGCCTGACTGGATTGTTGCAATAGGCGGCGGCTCCCCGATTGACGCGGCAAAGGCTATGTGGGCGTTTTATGAATACCCCGAGGTTACCTTTGAATCGCTCTGCGTTCCCTTTAATTTCCCCGAGCTTCGCCAAAAAGCTAAATTCTGCGCTATTTCTTCTACCTCGGGAACGGCTACCGAAGTTACCGCTTTCTCGGTAATTACCGATTATTCAAAGGGTATTAAATACCCGCTGGCGGACTTCAATATAACTCCCGATGTTGCAATAGTTGACCCCGAGCTTGCGCAGACAATGCCGCAAAAGCTTGTAGCCCATACCGGTATGGACGCGCTGACCCACGCTATTGAGGCGTATGTTTCCACCGCTGCAAGCCCTTATACCGACGCGCTTGCAATGAAGGCTATTGAAATGGTTACGGCTTACCTGCCGTCCTCTTACAAAGGCAACCGCGAGTCTCGCGCCGCCATGCATGACGCACAGTGCCTTGCGGGTATGGCGTTTTCAAACGCTCTGCTCGGTATAGTTCACTCAATGGCGCATAAAACGGGCGCGGCTTTCCGCGAGGGCAGCATGAAGGACAGACACCTGCCGCACGGCTGCGCAAATGCAATTTATCTGCCCTATGTAATTAAATACAACGCGCATGATGAAAGAGCCGCCGAGAGATACGCCGATATTGCGAGAGTGATAGGTCTGCCCGGCAGCAGCAATAAGGCGCTTATTGAAAGCCTTTGCACGCTTATAGGCACTATGAACAGCATTCTTAATATACCGCATACCTTAAAGGAATTCGGTATTGACGAAGCCGAGTTCAACGCAAAGGTAGATGAAATTGCGGCAAATGCCGTGGGCGACGCCTGCACAGGCTCTAACCCCCGCGCAATTGACCCTGCTACTATGGCTAAGTTATTTAAATGCACCTACTACGGCACAGAGGTGGATTTTTAAATCTATTTAAGGAATGATACCAAGAAATGTTTAAGATCGTAAGCAAACGAAACCTGAACCCAACCGTTACCATGATGGATATTGAAGCGCCGCTTGTGGCTAAAAAAGCCGAAGCAGGTCAGTTTATCATTCTCCGCACCGATGAAGACGGCGAGCGCATACCGCTCACCGTTGCGGGGTTTGACCGCGAGAAAGGCACGGTTAAAATAATATTTCAGATTGTGGGCGCTACCACCGAAAAGCTGAATCATAAAAATGTGGGCGACTGCCTTGCCGATTTTGCGGGTCCTCTCGGTAAACCTACCGAAACAGAGGGTCTGCGCAAGGTCTGCGTTGTGGGCGGCGGCGTAGGCTGCGCAATCGCGCTGCCCATAGCCGAAAAGCTGCACGCCGAGGGCTGCGAGGTGCACACCATAGTCGGTTTCCGCAATAAGGATCTTGTCATTTTGGAGGATGAGTTCTCCGCCTGCTCCGATAAGCTTACGATAATGACCGACGACGGCTCTTACGGCACAAAGGGTGTTGTTACCGCCCCGCTTAAAGAGGCTATAGACGCGGGCGAAAATTACGACGAGGTCATTACAATAGGTCCGCTTATTATGATGAAGTTTGTTGTGGCAACCACAAAGCCTGCGGGCGTTAAAACGGTCGTTTCAATGAACCCGATTATGATTGACGGCACGGGTATGTGCGGCGGCTGCCGCCTTACCGTGGGCGGGCAGACAAAGTTTGCCTGCGTTGACGGGCCCGATTTCGACGGCTTTGAGGTCGATTTTGACGAGGCTATGAAACGCGGCGCCATGTACCGCGATTTCGAGAGACACGCATACGAAGAAACCTGCAATTTATTCAAAAAGGAGGCGCGGTAATAATGGCTGTTAATATGGATCCCAAAAAGCACGAAATGCCGGTTCAGGCACCCGATGTGCGCAATCACAATTTTTCCGAGGTTGCCCTCGGTTACAGCGAGGAAACCGCGCTTGAAGAGGCGGCACGCTGCCTTAACTGCAAGCATATGCCCTGTGTTTCTGGCTGCCCCGTTAATATTCACATTCCGGCGTTTATTGAAAAGGTAAAGGAGGGCGATTTTGAGGGCGCTTATCAGGTAATAGCGCAGTCCTCAAGCCTGCCCGCCGTTTGCGGCAGAGTATGTCCGCAGGAAAAGCAGTGCGAGGCAAAGTGCGTGCGCGGCATAAAGGGCGAGCCTGTGGGTATAGGCAGGCTGGAGCGCTTTGTTGCCGACTGGCACAATGAGCACGCCAAGGGCAATATTACCCGCCCGGAGCCTAACGGTCACAAGGTCGCAGTGGTAGGCTCGGGTCCCTCGGGACTTACCTGTGCGGGCGACCTTGCCAAAAAGGGCTATAAGGTTGCGGTTTTTGAGGCTCTGCACACCGCGGGCGGCGTTTTGGTTTACGGAATACCCGAGTTCCGCCTGCCGAAGGCAATAGTTAAAAAAGAGGTTGATACCCTAAAGCAACTGGGCGTTGAAATTGATACCAACGTTATAATAGGTAAAACCGTTACGGTTGACGAGCTTTTCGATATGGGCTACGAGGCAGTGTTTATCGGCTCGGGCGCGGGGCTGCCACGCTTTATGGGAATTGAGGGCGAGGCGCTCTGCGGCGTTTATTCAGCCAATGAGTTTTTAACCCGCAATAACCTTATGAAAGCCTATAAGGACGGCAGCGCAACCCCCGTTATGCACGCTAAAAAGGCGGTTATAGTTGGCGGCGGCAACGTTGCTATGGACGCGGCGCGCACCGCAAAGCGCCTGGGAGCGGACGTTACCGTAGTTTACCGCCGCACCGAAAACGAGCTGCCCGCCCGCAGAGAAGAAGTAGAGCATGCAATGGAGGAAGGAATTGAGTTTAAATTCCTTACCAACCCGATTAAAATTGAGGGTGAAGACGGCTGGGTCAAGAGTATTCTTTGCCAGGAAATGAAGCTGTCGGAACCCGATGAATCGGGTCGCGCGCGCCCCGTTCCCGTTGAGGGCAGCGAGTATGAGGTTGAGGCCGATTGCGTTATAATGTCTATCGGCACCTCCCCCAACCCGCTTATAAAGTCCACCACAAGCGGACTTGAAGTAAATAAGCGCGGCGGAATAATTGTAAACGAGGAAACCGGCAAAACCAGCCGCGACGGAGTTTACGCCGGCGGCGACGCCGTTACGGGCGCCGCAACCGTTATTCTTGCCATGGGCGCGGGTAAAACCGCCGCCAAAGCGATTGACGAATTCATTATGCAAAAATAATGCTGAAAAACCGCCCTGCTGTTATCGGTTGAAGATAACGGCAGGGCGGTTTTTTAAATTCAACATTTTTTAGCAAACACAAAAGCTAATTTTTTAAAGAATAACTTGCTAATATCTTACAATTTTTGCGGTAGTTTCTCCATTTATTGTTATATCATTAGGTATTAGGAAAGTTATTATATTTCCTGCGGCATCTTGTTTCAATCTGTCTTCAAAAAAATCAGCCTCTATATGAGATACTTTATAACCATCATATTCTTGAGGAATTAGAAATTGTTTATTTGGATGGTATAAAGTATATCCAGGTTTAGTTAATGTAATTGTGTTATCATCATTTATAGTATACTCCATTTCGCTTACCTTCTGATTAATAACAATTTGTACTTCAGTATCTGCAATTACAACTGTACCATTTTGATGCGACTGTTCTATTACTGAATTATCATCATAATATATGAGGTCAACGCCGTTATTTTCTTTAACCTGCAATCGTTTAAATATAATTTTATATTTTAAACCCGATTCTTCAAGTTTATTCACCGCTTCATCTTTATTAAGCCCTACAACATTGGGAACTACCACTGTGCCGTTATTATTACTTTGAGTAGGTACATCATTTGTCATATGGTTTATAATGCTTTCTGTATTGGAATCAATATCCTTATCATCGCAAGCTACAAAACAAGTTGCAACGACAATTGAAATAATTATAGCCATATATTTTTTCAATAAACTCACACCTCAATATTTAATTAGACCAAATCTACCATACATTTTACATTACTCAATACTTTATGTCAAGAAAAAACAAGTAATTATAAGGTATCTAAACACAAGATGTAGTTTACAGAAAGAATTTAAATGTGCAATATTATAGGAAAAACCGTCCTGCTGTTATCGGTTGAAGATAACGGTAGGGCGGTTTTTTGTTATTTACATATTAATGTATATCTTCCGTAGAGTTTTTTGCGCCTGAATTTAAAAAATCTACGATTTATTCTCTGCAAACGGTAGATTTACAAACGCGGAACAGTGGGTTATAATTAAAACTGAGGTGAAATAAATGGACGCAAAAAGCGTAGGCTGCACAATAGCGGATTTGCGCAAAAGGAACAATATGACCCAAGCGGAGCTTTCCTGTCGGCTTAATGTGAGCGATAAGACCGTAAGCAAATGGGAAAACGGCTTAGGCTACCCGGAGATAACCCAATTCCCCGAAATTGCGAAAATATTCGGCGTTTCGGTCGATTACCTTATGACCGGCGAGCGCAAGGGCATTGCTCTTGCCGGAAATATACTGACCGATAATGTAAAGACCGTGAACGATTACCCCAAGCAGGGTATGCTGGCAAATATTCTTTCGGTTTCCCGCAGTGTGGGCGGCTGCGTTCCCAACACGGCGATTGATATTGCCAAAATAGACCGCAGCGTTCCGCTTTACGCCTTGGGCAAAATCGGCGACGACGAACACGGGCGCTACGTTATTTCAAAGCTGCAAAAATACGGCATAGACACGGGAAAAATCGCCGTTTCGGCTAAAAGCACCACCAGTTTCAGCGATGTTATGAGCCTGCCCACAGGCGAGCGCACCTTTTTTCACGCACGCGGGGCAAACGCCGAGTTTTCGCCCGACGATATAGATTTAAGCTCACTTTCCGCGCGTATGCTGCATATAGGCTATATTTTATTGCTTGACAGTTTTGATAAACCCGACCCCGAGTACGGCACGGTAATGGCGCGTTTTCTGCACGGCGTTAAGGAAAGAGGTATAGAAACCTCAATAGATGTGGTAAGCGACAGCACCGCCGACTACAAAAAAGCCATTGTTCCCGCCCTAAAATACACCGATTATGCCATAATCAACGAAATAGAGTGCAGCGGAATTTGGGGGCTTGAACCGTATAAAAGCGACGGCACGCTCGATATTCCCACCGTTAAAAAAGCAATGACGCTTACCGCCGAAAGCGGCGTTTCAAAAAAGGTTATAGTGCACGCAAAATCGTCAGGCATATGTATGGATGTTAAAAGCGGGGAATTTACCGCCGTAGGCTCGCTTAAGCTGCCGCAAAGCGCAATAAAGGGCAGCGTGGGCGCGGGAGACGCTTTTTGCGCAGGCTGCCTTTACGGGCTTTACGAGGGCTTTGACGATAAAAGCCTGCTTGAATTTGCCTCTGCCGCCGCGGCGTGCAATTTATTCAGCGAAAATTCAATTGACGGCATGAAAACCAAAAATGAGATTATTGAAATTTCAAATAAATATAAGAGGGTAAAATTATGAAAAAATCCGAGTATTTATCACAGGTAGAAAAGGCGCTTGGCTACTATGAAAAAGCAAATATAGTACTTACCGAGGAAGAGAAAAACCGCATTGAGGTTGCCGATTTCGGGCTCGGCAGAATAAACGAGATTGGCTTGCAGTTGCTCACATATATTAACACCGCGCGCGTTTGCGCAAAGGAAATGGTGCTGCTGCCGTGGCAAGCTTGCCCCGAGCATAGGCATATTTCGACAAACGGCATAGAGGGCAAGGAAGAAACCTTCCGCTGCCGCTACGGTAAGGTTTACCTTTATGTTGAGGGCGGAAACCGGACGGACGTAAGCGTTAAGCTGCCCGATACCGCGCTTACCGCATTTAAGGAGATAGTATTGCTGCCCGGCGAGCAGTACACAATTATGCCGAACACAAAGCACTGGTTCATAGCGGGGGATGAGGGCGCGGTAATTTCGGAATTTTCAACCCACAGCACCGATGAAACCGACATTTTCACAGACGAAAATATCACAAGAGAACCGCTGATAGAGGAGTAAATAAATATGCTTGCAAATTTAAACGATATTTTACCGCGCGCCGCAAAAGAGCATTACGGCGTGGGACTTTTCAACACAATAGACACCGATATGCTTGAGGCCGCAATATCGGCAGCCGAGGAGCTGCGCTCGCCTATAATAATAGGCACCGCCGAGGTGCTTTTGCCCTACGGCGAATTAAAGCTGATAGCCCCCTCGGTCATAGCTGCCGCAAAGCGCGCAAGCGTTCCGGTTGTTGTGCATTACGACCACGGCCTTACCTTTGAGCGCTGTATGGAAGCCTTAAAGCTCGGTTTTACAAGCGTTATGTTTGACGGCTCTGCCGGAGCCTCGGAGAACAATATTGCAGCCACCCGCGAGATAGTAAAAATCGCCCATGCCATGGGCGCTACGGTTGAGGGCGAAATAGGCCATGTGGGCGAGGCAGCAAGCGGCGATAACGAAACAAGCGACCGCTACACTACCGTTAAAGAGGCGACCGATTTTGTAAACGCCACCGGCGTTGACGCGCTTGCCGTAGCAATAGGCACGGCACACGGCGCTTACAAGGCAAAGCCGCGGCTTGATATTGAAAGGCTCAGGGAAATACACGCAGCAATACCCACCCCGCTCGTATTGCACGGCGGCTCAGGACTTTCGGACGACGATTTCCGCACTACCGTGCGCGAGGGTATTTCAAAGGTGAATATATTTACCGACCTTTGCATTGCGGGTGCAAACGCAATGCGTGACGCCGCAAATGCGGGCGCAGATTATCTTAAAACACGGGAAATGCGGGTAAAATATATAAACGCCGCCGTAAAGCAAAAGATAGAGCTTTTCGGCAGCGTCGGGAAATATTGAGAAATCTAAAAATCCGAATTTGAAGCGGATAAAACGGTAAAATCACCACGCATATTTCGCTTTGCGCAGTAGGGGTATCCAAAGGGGAGTTTGCCCCTTTGGTTGTAGAAGAAGGTTCGGAAACCCAATCAAAAGGGTGTCCGACGGTTCTTACCCCTATTTCTGTCCGTGCAGAAATAGGGTGCCCTGCGCGGCATGAGCGCAAAAAAGTTAAAAATCATAGAAAGATTTTCTCTTTTCTCTTTAAGTTAAAAACGCGTTTTTTTAAATCCTCGTTGACAGTATTTCTTCCTTTTCGCGCTTGAATTCGGCAAAGCAGCCGTTATCAAGCGCGTTTCTTATATCCTCCATAAGATGATTGTAAAACCACAGATTATGCATAACCGTAAGCCTTTGCGAAAGCATTTCCTGGCTTTTAAGCAAATGCCTTATATACGCCTTGCTGTATCTTTTGCAAACAGGGCAGCCGCAGTTTTCATCTATCGGTGACATATCGTACTCATACTTTTTATTGTTGAGGTTTATAATTCCCTTTGAAGTAAATAAATGCCCGTGGCGCGCGTTACGGCTCGGCATTACGCAGTCGAACAAATCGACCCCTCGCTCCACTGCGTTGAGTATATTCGCAGGCGTTCCCACACCCATTAAGTAACGTATTTTATTTTGCGGCATATGCGGCGTTACGTTATCTATTATATCATACATAACCTCGGTAGGCTCGCCCACGGCAAGCCCGCCTATTGCGTAGCCGTCAAGCTCTAATTCGGCTATTCTTTTCATATGCTCTACCCGCAGATCGGTATAGGTGCAGCCCTGGTTTATTCCGAAAAGCATTTGCTCGGGGTTTACGGTTCCCGGCATTGAGTTTAATTCCGCCATTTTCTTTTTGCAGCGCTCAAGCCAGCGTGTAGTACGCTCGCAGGAGGCTTTGGAGTACGAATACTCGGCGGGGTTTTCCACACATTCATCAAACGCCATAGCGATTGTTGAGCCTAGGTTTGACTGTATTGTCATACTTTCCTCGGGACCCATAAAAATACGTCTGCCGTCTACATGCGAGGCAAAGGTAACCCCCTCTTCGGTTATATGTCGCAGGCTGGCAAGCGAAAACACCTGAAAGCCGCCCGAATCGGTTAAAATAGGTCCGTCCCACGTTGTGAATTTATGAAGACCGCCGCAGCCGCGTATTACCTCATCGCCCGGGCGGACATGCAAATGGTAGGTGTTTGAAAGCATTATTTGGCAGCCGAGAGTTTTCAGGTCCTCGGCGGAAACCGCGCCCTTAATTGCCGCGGCGGTTGCCACGTTCATAAACGCGGGGGTCTGAACGATGCCCCTGTTGGTGGTAAATTCGGCGCGCCGCGCGCTGCCCTCTTGTTTTAAAAGCTTGTACATAAATCTATTCCCTTATTATTTTATAAAATCAGCATTGCGTCGCCGAAGCTGAAAAAGCGGTATTTTTCTTTTACGGCGGTATTGTAGGCGTTCATCACGTTATCGTATCCCGCAAAGGCGGAAACCAGCATTATAAGCGTGCTTTCGGGCAGGTGGAAATTGGTTATAAGCCCGTCCATACACTTAAATTCAAAGCCCGGGTAAATGAAAATATCAGTGTCGCCCGAGCACTCCTTTATCTCGCCATATTTTTTAGCGCAGCTCTCAACCGTGCGGCAGGACGTAGTGCCCACGCATATTACTCTGCCGCCGTTTTTGCGGGTCTCGTTTATGGTTTTCGCCGCTTCTTCGGGTATGTAATAATGCTCGGTGTGCATTTTGTGCTTCGTTACGTCCTCTACCTTAACGGGTCTGAAGGTGCCAAGCCCCACATGCAGCGTAACATAGGCAATATTCACACCCATAGCCTTAATGCTTTCAAGCATTTCCTTTGTAAAGTGCAGCCCCGCGGTAGGCGCGGCGGCAGAGCCTGCGTCCTTTGAATATACCGTCTGGTAGCGCTCTTTGTCCTTTAGCTTTTCCTTTATATACGGCGGCAGGGGCATTTGTCCCACCTCATCCAGCACCGCAAAAAAATCGCCCTCGCAGGCAAATTCTATCATACGGTTGCCGTCTTCCAAAACGTCGGTTACGGTCGCCGTAAGCTTATCGGAAAACCTGAATTTATACCCCGTTTTAGCCTTTTTGCCGGGGCCCGCAAGGCACTCCCAAAGCTTATTGCCGTGCTGCCGTAAAAGCACAAATTCCACCACCGCGCCCGTATCCTCCCGCGTGCCGTAAAGCCGCGCGGGTAAAACGCGGGTGTTATTAAGCACAAGGCAGTCGCCGGGCTTTAAAAACTCGGGCAAATCATAAAAATGCTTATGCTTAATTTCACCGCCGTTTCGCGGCAGCACCATAAGCCTTGAAGAATTTCTCGGCTCAACGGGCGTTTGCGCTATAAGCTCCTCGGGCAGTTCGTAATAAAAATCGCTTGTTTTCATAAAATTATCAACAACTTCTTTGATATTTCGGCATAAAATAAATTGACAAACATTATCTGTAATGTTATAGTTAATTATATTGCATAAGGCAATATAATTCAAGATTGAATTTTTAAAAATGTCTTCAGAAGGAATGTGTTTTCAAATGAAAAAGTACAATGTCGGTATAATCGGCGCTACCGGAATGGTGGGTCAGCGCTTTGCGCTGCTGCTGCATAATCACCCGTGGTTTAACGTGACCGCGCTTGCCGCAAGCGCAAATTCAGCCGATAAAAAATATACCGACGCAATAGGCAGCCGCTGGGCAATGAAAGAGCCTATACCTGAAAATTTGCGGGATATGACCGTTTTTGACGCCGAGCGCGATATTGATAAAATAACCGAGCGGGTAGATTTCGTTTTCTGCGCCGTTAATATGAAAAAGGACGAAATTAAGGCGCTTGAAGAAAAATACGCAAAGCATGAGTGCCCCGTTGTTTCAAACAACAGCGCGCACCGTTTCACGCCCGACGTACCTATGATAATACCCGAAATAAACGCCGAGCACCTTGAAATAATACCCGCGCAGAGAAAGCGCCTCGGCACAAAGCGCGGCTTTATTGCGGTTAAATCAAACTGCTCGCTGCAAAGCTATGTGCCCGCCCTATACCCGCTCGATGAAAAATTCGGCGTTGAAAGAGTGCTTGTTTCCACCTATCAGGCAATTTCGGGTGCGGGCAAAACCTTTGAGCGCTGGCCCGAAATGATTGATAACGTTATCCCCTTTATAGGCGGCGAGGAAGAAAAGAGCGAAAAAGAGCCGCTTAAAATTTGGGGCAAGATAGAAAACGGCGAAATAGTACCGGCTGAAAGCCCGAAATTCACCGCGCAGTGTATTCGCGTGCCGGTGTCGGACGGTCATTTAGCCTCGGTTTTCGTTGATTTTAAAAAGAAACCCACTAAGGAAGAAATACTTGAAATATGGGCGAACTATTCGGGTGAGCCGCAAGCGCTCTCCCTGCCGCACGCGCCCAAGCAGTTTTTACATTATTACACCGAGGATGATATGCCGCAAACCAAGCTTTGCAGAGATTCTGAGGGCGGAATGGCAATATCCGTCGGGCGCTTGCGCGAGGATACGCAGTATGATTATAAGTTTGTCTGCGTATCGCACAATACCCTGCGCGGTGCTGCGGGCGGCGCGGTGCTTTTAGCCGAATTACTCTGTGCAAAGGGTTATATGGACTGATTTTGTAAGAAACGGAGTGGTCTTTTATGAAAAAACGCATATTCACGGGAGCAGCCACGGCACTTATTACCCCTATGAAAGCAGACGGCAGCGTAAATTTTGAGCGCCTTGAAACGCTTGTTGAAGAGCAGATAAAGGGCGGAATTGACGCGCTTGTAATCTGCGGTACCACGGGCGAAAAATCCACGCTTAATTATGATGAGCACGTTAAGGTTATTGAAACCGCCGCAAGAGTAAACGCGGGCAGAGTGCCCATTATTGCGGGCACGGGCAGCAACGACACGGTGTATTCGGTAGGGCTTTGCGAGGACGCAGAAAAGGCGGGAGCAGACGCTTTTCTTATGGTAACGCCGTATTACAACAAAACCTCGCAGCGCGGGCTTGTAGCGCACTATAACTACATTGCTGACCGCGTTAATAAGCCTATTATTCTTTATAACGTGCCCTCGCGCACGGGGGTTGCAATTAAGCCCGAAACCTACAAGGAGCTTTCAAAGCACCCGAATATAGTAGCCACCAAGGAAGCTAACGGCGATTTATCCTCGGTTGCTAAAACCCGCTATCTCTGCGGGGACGATCTTGATATTTATTCCGGCAACGACGATCAGGCCGTGGCTATGATGTCGCTCGGCGGAATAGGCGTTATTTCGGTGCTTTCAAACTTCCTGCCGGGAGTTATGCACAAAATGTGCGCCGAGTACCTTGCGGGGCACACAAAAGCCGCCGCAGAAATGCAAATAAAGTATGTGGGGCTTATGAACGCGCTTTTCAGCGACGTTAACCCCATTCCCGTAAAAGAGGCTATGAATATGCTGGGGCTTGAAGCGGGGCCGTGCCGCCTGCCGCTTTATCCTATGGAAGAAGGCGCGCGCGCCGTTCTTCGCGAAAAGCTTGCAGAGTGCGGCTGCCTTAAATAAAACTTTATAAACCTTATGCACCCGATAGGCCTTTACCTATCGGGTGCAATTAAAAAGCGGAAGTGAAATACATATGATAAAAGCAATATTATGCGGGGCTTCGGGCAGAATGGGCGGCTTTGTGGCAAGCACTGCGGCTGCCGACAGCGATATTTCGATTGTTGCGGGGGTTGATAAAATAAATAACGGCGAAAAATTCCCGATTTTTTCTTCTTTCGGAGATATAAACGTTAAAGCCGATATGATAATTGATTTTTCCCACCCATCAATGCTTGAGCCTATGCTTGACTACGCCGTAAAAAATAATCTGCCCGTAGTTATTGCTACCACGGGCTATGATAACGCGCAGACCGAAAAAATACGCGCGGCGGCTGAAAATATTCCGATATTTTTTACATTTAATATGTCGCTCGGCATAAATCTTGTGGCGGCGCTTGCGAAAAAAGCCGCCGCGATACTCGGCGACGGCTTTGATATTGAAATAATAGAAAAACATCATAACCAAAAGCTGGACGCGCCCTCGGGCACGGCAATAATGCTTGCCAACGGTATTAACTCGGTTTTCGGCGATACGCTGAACTACGAATACGACCGCCACTCGGTAAGGCGCAAACGCCCGAAAAACGAAATAGGCATACACTCGGTGCGCGGCGGCACGATAGTCGGCGAGCACGAGGTTATTTTTGCGGGGCACGATGAAGTCATAACCCTTACCCACACCGCGCAGTCCCGCGAGATTTTCGCCGTAGGCGCGGTAAAGGCGGCAAAATTTCTTTACGGTAAACCCGCCGGGCTTTATGATATGAGCGACGTTACAAACATTGAATGAGTTTAAAAACCGGGCTGTTGTTTTTTACGACAGCCCGGTTTTTTAATTACAATGTGCCTTTACAGCGGGTAACAGGCGCTTGATTTTCTCTATGCTCGCCTATAATTTTTTCCATCCAAATCATATTGTACCAACGCCCGAACTTATAGCCGCATTTATGAAATTCGCCCACCTGCGCAAAGCCGATATGATTGTGAAATTCGGCGCTGTTTTTTGTTAAATACTCATCTTCCTCGGCGGGATACCCGATGCAGGCGTACATATTAAGAATACCCATTTTTTTAAGCTCTTTTTCAAGCGCCGCATAGAGCGTTTTGCCAATGCCGCATTTACGGGCGTTTTTATCAAGATAAATTGAAGTCTCACACGACCAATCGTAAGCCGCCCTGCCAACAAACGCGCCCGCATAGGCATATCCTGCAATAACCCCGTCCTTTACCGCCACAAAATACGGGTATTTCTGCATGGTTTTTTCCATTCTGCCGCGAAATTCTTCAATCGGCGGCGTTGTGTATTCAAAGGTTATCGCCGTGTTTTTTATATAATAATCGTATATTTCCAATATCCGCTCGGCGTCCCCGAGCGCTGCGCTGCGAACCGTAATCATAAAGCATTTACCTCTTATCTTAACAAAGCCCGCAAAGGACATTTTTTATTTATTATAACGTTTTTCATTTAATTTTTCAAGAGAGCGCGTCGAAAAAATCGGCGCGCTCTCTTAAATTATGTATTTAATTCTCAGCGGCTTTTTCATTTGTTTGGTAAAATTTATTGTTGACCTTGTTCCCCGGCTCTCCCCGTCCCAAAAGCAAATCACATAATCGGCTTTTTTCACCATTTCCGAATTGCGCCGCGGACCCGCGCTTTTTCCGTACTTTTCCCAATCGGGATAATAATATATACACTTCATTCTGTTTTCGTGCGCGTAACGCTCGCCCAGCTTATCGGCGCCGTTCGCACCGCCCGAAATAATTATAATTTTATATTGCTTTCTAATATTATATAAATAAAAATCAATGTATTTCTTTGCTGTTCGGTAATCTTCAAAATCCCTGCTGCCCGCAATTAAAACATACCTGGTCGGACGTTTATCGAAAAACATTATTGTCACTTTCCCATATACTATTTTATATAACTTCGTCGGATTAAAAGCTATATATAATTTAGTATATAGTTTATAAAACTATATGTCAATACTAATAAAGGAAATAAAGCGATATATTTAAAATTTTGTAGTTTATAATGACACAAAAAAGGCGGTGTCTATAAATGGAACAAAAAGAATTTGCAAAAAGGTTAATCAAACTTCGTGAAAACGTCGGAGTGTCAGAGCGCGAAATGTCTTTGGCGATAGGACAAAATCCAAGTTATATAAACAATATCGAAAGCGGAAGAGCGTTTCCCTCATTTAACGTTTTCTTTTATATATGCGATTATCTTAAAATAACACCGGCAGAATTTTTTGAAACAGATTCTGCTAATCCGGCTCAGTTAAATGAACTTATTAAAAAGCTTAAAAAGTTAGATGCAAAGCAAACCGAAACTCTTACGGCATTTGTCGAACAAATGATTAGATAAAATCGAAAGTAAAATAGTCAAAAATACCCCTCAGTCGTGCATATGCACGACAGCTCCCCTCTATTTCGGCAGAGCCGAAAAGAAGGGAGCCTAAATGCCTCCCCTGTGTAAGGGGAGGTGGGTCGGCTTGTCC
>URGH01000035.1 GCA_900547305.1 uncultured Oscillospiraceae bacterium
GAGGTTGCCTACACCACCACAGAGGACGACAGGCACGAAATTCAGGCAAGAGTAAACCTTGTGGATTTCCGCATTGAAACCCTTGTGGACGGCAAAACAGTCCGCAGTGAACAGTATGCGTCCCTTGCAGAACTGACCGAAAAGGGACTGCACGGGTTATCCTTTGATGACCTTGTGTATGTATCCGACGAGGAATTGGCAAAGGTGGAAGCACCCATTATCCCCGCTTGGGAGCAGCCAAAGAAAAGCCGAGTGCAGACCTTTGACATTCACCCCGAAATCCCGATGGCAGACCGCCACACCTTTGACCTTGCTGCTCACGAGGTTGCAGAGGTCAACAAAAAGGAGCGTTTTCACAGAAACTATGCGGCAATCATAACGCTTAGAAAGTGTCAGGAAGAAAACCGTTTTGCCACACCCGACGAGCAGATCATCCTTTCCAAGTATGTCGGCTGGGGCGGTATTCCCGAAGTCTTTGACGACCGGGCAGACTCTTGGCGAACCGAATACGGAATGCTCAAAAGCATTCTGTCACCGGAGGAATATGCTTCCGCAAGGGAAAGCACCCTGACCGCCTTGCAAAGCTGCTGAACATCTCGGACACGCAGATTTCCTATGTCACCAATGTGGACGCAGGACACGGGCTTATTAAGGTGGGGTCAAGCCTGATCCCGTTCTCCAATAAATTCCCCAAGAACACGAAGCTGTATAGGTTGATGACGACCAAACCGGGCGAAAGCGCATAGATTCTATTTTGAACAAAAACCGCAATTAAATAATTTGTCAATTAGTTTTGCGGTTTCAAACCGCAAAACTAATTGACTTTTAGAGAGAATTGCGGTATACTATCTACAAACGGAGGTGGTCACGATGATTTACAGACCTTTGTATGTAGATAAGATTATGGCTTATGTGGATACGCCATTTGTAAAAATCCTCACGGGAGTACGCCGCTGCGGAAAGTCAACGATCCTGAAAATGATTATGGAACGGCTGAAAACGCAGCGGAATATTCCAAAAGAGCGCATTATCAGTTGCCGCTATGACTCAATGGAATATGAGGATATGACGGCGAAGCAGATGTATACCGAGCTGAAAGAACGCCTTTCGCCGGAGGGAAAAACCTATCTGTTTCTTGACGAGGTGCAGGAAATAAAGGGCTGGGAAAAGGTCGTTAATTCGCTGGCGTCGGACTTTGATGTTGATCTGTATGTGACAGGCTCTAACTCCCGTATGATGTCCTCTGAAATCTCGACCTATCTGACGGGACGGTATGTATCTTTCCGCATTTTCACTTTGTCCTTTGGCGAATATCTGATGTTCAAAAAGCAGTACACCGATGTCGGTGAGCCGAAAGCCGAGCTTGCAAACTATGTGCGCTTGGGCGGATTTCCGGCAACGCACTTGCAGGATTATTCTCAGGATGAGGTTTATACGATTGTACGGGACATTTATAACTCCACGATCTTCTCGGATATTGTCAAGCGCAATCAGGTAAGGAAAATTGACCAGTTGGAGCGTGTGGTGAAATATACCTTCAACAATGTTGGGAATACCTTTTCAGCGAAATCTATTGCAGACTATCTGAAAGCGGAACGCCGTGCGCTCGATAACGAAACGGTATACAACTACTTGGAAAAGTTGGAGAAGGCATATCTCCTGCACCGCTGTTCCCGCTTTGATTTGCAGGGTAAGGAAATTCTGAAAACGCAGGAGAAATTTTATCTTGCAGATACCGCCCTGCGGTACAGCGTTCTCGGCTATAACGCCGACAGCGTAGCGTCCAGCCTTGAAAATGTCGTGTACTTGGAGCTTTGCCGCCGAGGATACACCGTCAATGTCGGCAAGTCCGGCAGCGGCGAGATTGATTTTGTGGCGGTCAGACAAAATGAAAAGCTCTATGTGCAGGTCACGCAGGAGGTTCGTTCCGAAAAAACAGAAAAGCGTGAGTACGACCGATTGTTGGAGATCCACGACAACTATCCCAAGTATGTTCTTACAACGGATGCGTTCTCAGGAGGAAACTATGAGGGCATTAAAACAATGCACATAGCGGACTTCCTGTTAAGCTCCGAATATTAAATAACAGATTTGTAAAATGCTCGCTTGACAACAAGCGGGCATTTTGCTTTTCGGAAAGGAAAATCAATGAAAAAATATATTTGCCTGACACTCATTGCGGTGCTTGCAGCCGTCCTCGGCGTAAGCACCTTTTATATTATCCGCACCTGCAAGGAAACGGACAGGCAGGAAAAGCTCTATGAAAGTCTGCAAACCGTTGTTGCGGAAAAAGAGCCTGTCAGCGCTGCCGAAAGCAAACCCGTAATGCTGCCGGAATACGCAGAGCTATACCGACAAAACAGCGACCTTGTAGGATGGATACGCATTGAGGATACCAAAATCAATTATCCCGTAGTGCAATCAAAGAACGAGCCGAATTTCTATCTGAAACACGGCTTTGACAAGGAATATACCGATTGCGGCTGTCCGTATGTGCAGGAGAATTGCGATGTGCAAAAGCCGTCCGACAACCTTGTAATATACGGACATCATATGAAAAGCGGCTCAATGTTTGCCGATCTTGAAAGGTTTAAGGACAAAGATTTTCAGAGCAAGCATAGGACGGTTTGCTTTGATACTCTCTACGAAAGACAGACCTACGAAATCATAGCCGTTTTCAAAACGGCGGTTTATACCGGCTCGGAAAACGAATTTCAATATTACAGCTTTGTTGACGCAGCAGAGCCGGAACAGTTTGACGAATATATCCGCAAGGTTAAAGAGCGGGCTTTATATGACACGGGCGTTTCCGCCGAATACGGCGACAAGCTCATTACACTCTCCACCTGCGAGTATTCCAACCGAAACGGGCGGCTTGTTCTTGTTGCCAAGCGAGTAACTGAAAAAGGCGGTGGTTCAAATGGCTGATATAAAGACGAGGGATGCCGTAAAAGGCACGATCAAAAGCATAGATAAAGCCGCCGTTGCCGGACAGCGTATGAAACAGACCTATGTATCGACAAAGGACAGAGCCGAGCAAAGCGTTGAAGCAGCGGAAAACTCCGCAAATGAATATGCTTCCGACAGAGTGGAACGAGGAACGGATATTGCCGTTCACGAGGGTGTCCGTCAGCTTGATAAAGCAGGGCGAAAAGGCGTCAGGGATACCAAGAACAACATTCGGAGTTTCAAAGAGAAACGGGCGGAAAAGGCTTTGAGAGATCAGGCGAACGGTATCGGCAATAAGACTATCCGTACTGCCGAGAAGTCAGCCGAGAAAACCATAAAGCAATCCGTCAGCTCCGCAGGCAAGAAAACGATAAAGACCGCCGAAAGGACGGCGGCTAAAACCGCACAAAAATCGGTTAAGACCGCAAAGACGGCAATCAAGACCACGCAGCAGGCGGCAAAGGCGGCACAGAAAACCGCACAGGCTACGGTAAAGGCATCACAAAAGGCGGCACAAGCCGCCAAAGCCGCAGCGAAAGCAACGGCAGCAGGCATTAAGGCGGCGGTAAAAGCGACGATTGCAGCAGTCAAGGCAATTATTGCAGGCGTGAAAGCGCTTGTGGCAGCCATAGCCGCAGGCGGTTGGGTTGCGGTTGTCGTGATATTGGTTATCTGCCTTGTTGCCCTTATTCTCGGCTCGGTGTTTGGTATCTTCTTTTCCGGCGAGGACTCCGGCACGGGAATGTCTATGCAGTCCGTTGTACGGGAAATCAATGCCGAGTATGACAACAAACTTGCCGAAATAAAAAACGGAACTGCCCACGATGTTCTTGAAATGAGTGGCAGCCGTGCCGTTTGGAAAGAGGTTCTTGCGGTATATTCGGTCAAGGTCAACACCGACCCTGACAATCCGCAGGAGGTTATGACAATGGACGACGACAAGAAGCAGCTTCTCAGCGATATATTTTGGGAAATGAACGCCATATCCTCACGCACGGAAAGCAAGTCCGAAACGGTAATTACCGAAACGGACGACGGTCACGGGAACATTGTGCAAACGGAAACAACCGAAACAAGGACTTATCTGTATATTACCGTGTCGCACAAAAGCGTGGACGAAATGGCTGCACAGTACGGGTTTAATCAGGAGCAAAAGGACTACCTGAATGAGCTGCTGCAAGATAAGAACAACTCCCTATGGTCGTCGGTTCTCTACGGTATCAACACAAGCGACGATCAGATCACCACGGTGGCGCTCTCACAGGTCGGCAATGTGGGCGGTGTACCTTATTGGTCGTGGTACGGCTTCGGAAGCCGTGTGGAATGGTGCGCCTGCTTTGTGTCGTGGTGTGCAAATGAATGTGGTTATATTGATACGGGCATAATTCCTAAGTTTGCGGATTGCCCAACCGGGGTTCAATGGTTCAAAGACCGTGGGCAATGGCTTGACGGCTCTGCCGAACCTCTGCCCGGTATGATTATCTTTTACGATTGGGAGAGCAACGGACTTGACGGACAGCCCGATCATACCGCCATCGTTTGGAAGGTCGAGGACGGCTATGTGTATACCGTCGAGGGCAACTGGGACGATGAATGTAAAATCTCGTGCAGACCTGTTGGAGAGTATCAGATACTCGGTTACGGTGCGCCCGCATATTAAAGGCGGATTGAAAGAGCCGACAGTTTCTCGGTTGAGATTCTGTCGGCTTTTTTCTTTTTCGGTTGACTTTGTACAAAATAAGTATAACGGGGTGTTATGCGAACAAGTAAAAGACCGCAACACATTGTTTTGATAAAATTATCTGTACTTGGAGGTGAAACAGAATGAAAGAATACGGTTATGTGAGGGTATCTACCTTGGATCAGAACGAGGAACGGCAGATGGTTGAAATGCGTAAAATCGGTATTCCCGAAGAAAATATATATAAGGATAAGCAGTCCGGCAAGGATTTCAACCGCCCGATGTATCAAAAGCTGCTGCGTAAGCTCAAAAAGGGCGATGTTCTTTATATTTTGAGCATTGACCGACTCGGAAGAAACTACGAGGAAATTCAAAGCCAATGGCGATACCTGACACGGGAAAAGGAGGTTGATGTTTCTGTGATTGATATGCCGCTTTTAGACACACGGCGAGGGAAAGACCTAATGGGTACTTTCCTTGCGGATATTGTGCTTCAAGTGCTGTCGTTTGTGGCACAGAACGAGAGGGAAAACATCCGAAAGCGGCAGGCGCAGGGCATTGCCGCCGCAAAAGCCAAAGGAATGAAATTCGGCAGACCGGTAATCAAAGCTCCGCCCGATTTCCCCGAAATCGTGCAGAAGTGGGAAAACGGCATTATAAAGTCCTATGAAACCGCCGAGATGTGCGGAATGTGCGAGTCAACCTTTTACCATCGACTACGGGAATATAGAGCCACATTGAATAACGAAAAATAAAAATCACTGTAAAAAAGTACACCTTTTTACAGTGATTTTTTTTGCGCTCATAATGGCGAAAAACAGGCTGTAAAGCTCGCTTTTCTCGACATTTTTTATATTATATCATACTTTTTGCTTTCAGTCAATCGCTCACAGCCGTTTTTTAGGCTTTTGTATTTAGGTGTACTTTTTTATAAAGTGACGGGAGGTGGTAAGCAATTTGCTTGGTGAGATATACCGTGTCAGTATGATCGGTCATCGTATCGTCGAGGACTTTGATATAGAGGAAAAGCTGTACGACCTGTTCTGCGATATGCTCCGCACAAAGGAATATGTTGAGTTTTATTTAGGCAGAAACGGTGACTTCGACATAATGGCGGCAAGCGTGATTAAGCGGCTTCAAAAGAATTTCCGTGACGACAACAGCGTTATGATCCTCGTTCTGCCGTATCCGGTAAAGGACTATGAGGATTATGAGAAATACTACGACGAAATCGTTATCCCGAAAGAATTGTACGGCGTACACCCGAAAGCGGCAATTACGGAGCGTAACCGTTGGATGGTGACAAATACGGATGTATTGGTCGCCTATATACGAAACGAAAGCGGTGGAACAGCCGCCTGTGTGCATATGGCGGAGCAGCTCGGACGGGCGATTATAAAAATATAAAAGCAGGCTCAAATGAGCCTGCCAAGCGTCCGTTTCTTTCGCAGAGTTAGCCACTCTGTGAGGGCTATTCACCCAATAAGCGAGAATATTATAGCACCGTTCTGCGAAAAAATCAAGTAAAATCAACGGGTTTTTGCTATTTCCCAAAATAAGTTCGGTTTTTTAGTTGTCAAGAAGCGTTACGCAATAAGTAAATGCTACCGCCCGAAGGGGCATTGACAGTCAAACGGGCAGTCAGATATTCGTTAAAATATAGATTGTCCAATCGGGCAATAAAAATCAGGAGGCTTCAATAAATGAAAAAAGGCGAAAATATTTTCAAACGCAAAGACGGACGGTGGGAAGCTCGGTATATCAAGGGCTATGAGCTGTCCGGCAAAATCAAGTACGGCTTTTGTTACGGTAAAACCTATAAGGAAGCAAAGGAAAAAGTGACGAAGTGCAAAGCGGCACTTATCAGCGGAAAGCCGTTACCGTACGCAATTTCCCGACGTCGTTTTGCTTTTTACTGTGACGAGTGGCTGCGGCTTCGCAAAACGAAAATACGGGAGTCCACCTATATTAAGTACGATACGATCCTCGAAAAGCATATCAAACCAAAGCTCGGCGGTTGCTATCCCCTCGGAATTACCGCAGGTATAGTAGATGATTTTTCAAAGGAGCTGCTGGATAAAGACAACCTCTCCGTGAAAACGGTACACGACATCTTGGTGGTGCTGCACGGTATTTTGAAATATACCGCCGCACAGTTTCCGGGCATTTTTCCTGCGGTTGAAATCAACTACCCGAAAGAAACCCGCAAGGAAATGCGTGTGCTTTCCCGTGATGAGCAAAAGCGGCTTGCCGTATATCTGCTTGACGGTACGGACTTCTGCAAGTTTGGTGTGCTGCTTATGCTCTTTACCGGGCTTCGTATCGGTGAGCTGTGTGCGTTGCGGTGGGCAGATGTAAACATCAAGGAAAAGGTTATCTCGGTCAGTGCTACTATGCAAAGGCTTCGCAGCACCGATACGGACACGGCAGAGAAAACGAAAATCCTGATCGGAGCGCCGAAAAGCGACACTTCTATGCGTACCATTCCCTTGACGGACAATGCCGCAGAGCTTTGCCGCAAGTTCGCCGTGCGTAATCCGAGCGCCTACATTCTCACGGGAACGCCGGAATTTATGGAACCTCGGTCGTTTCAGTACCGTATTGAAAAGTATACCCGTGAATGTGGACTTGACGGTATTCACGCACACACGCTCCGCCATACCTTCGCAACGAGGGCGGTTGAGGTCGGGTTTGAGATAAAAACACTCTCGGAAATCCTTGGTCACGCAAATACTACGATTACCTTAAATCGCTATGTTCATACCTCGCTGGAACTCAAACGCACCAATATGGACAAGCTGGCGGCGCTTGCGATGTAGTTTATAAGCAGTCAAGGAAGTGTGTCATTTCGTGCCGTTTTCATTGAAGAAATGCAAGAAAACAGCAGTTTTGGCAGAGCCTTTAACAGAGTGGCTAACTCTGCGAAAGAAATTGTAATTTTATATTTCCCGCAATGACGGGAAATATATTTTGCAATGCTTCATAAAGGGCTTTAAGTTGTGGCAAAAAGAATGACGAAAGGAAGCGCAGTATGCCTTCGCAGAGAACCCCGGAACAGTTAAAATCCATTATTCTCAAAGCGACGCAGCATCTTGTTGCTGTCGGAGGTATGCAGAATTTCAGCTACCCAAAGTTGGCAGCGGAAACAGGAATCAATGCACCGACAGTGTATGAGCATTACAAGAACAAAGAAGCGTTGCTCACCAGCTGCTTCCTGACCATCGACAATGAAATTGCCTGCAAAATTGCCAATGCCCCGAAAAGCCTATCTGCCGGAGTAAAAGATTTGCAGAGCTTAGACAATCTTTGTTGGCTGCTGTGGCTGCCGTATTGGAACTACTTGACCGCCGATTATGATCGCACTCTTTTCTACTGGCACTTCTGCAATTCGGAATATTACACACCGGCAGTTGTTCAGCAGCGTATGCAGAACGGAAAAGCGTTTTGGGAGCTTGTGCAATCGGTGAACGGACTGTCCCAATTTTCTGAAAGATGCAATCTTGAAATGTTGGTTTGGAACCTTGTTGACAACACAGTGGCAATGGCTGCCAAGGTACTTAGGGGCATTTACCCAAACGATGAGGTCAATGTAAACACCGTGTATCATATGGTCTTTCAGCCTGTGTTCTCCGTGTTCGGACAGAATAGCGGCGATAATAACAAAGCGGACGGCAAATAACCGCCGACCGCTTCATGCAGCAGAACATTCAGCAAATTTTTGAGTAAAGGAGTGAGCCGGAGTGGAACAGAAAAGGAAAATCAAAATAATAATCATCATTCTCGCCATTCTGCTCGGACTCAGCCTTTTAGCCCTCGGCGGCACACTTGTGTATAACAAGCTGGCGAACACCACCCCTGCCACCGTGACCGTGCCGGATAATCTGATTACCCCGGACGAGGACACAACAAAGCCCGGCAGCAGTGAGAGCAGCAGTCAAGCGCCGGACAGCTCCGATACACAAACGCCGAGCAGCTCCGCCGATGCTTCTTCCTCCGCCGTGCCAACGCAAAGCACGACCGCCGAAGCAAAGAAAGCAGCGACCATTGAACTGTATAACAAACAGCCGGAGGAAAACACGCCGTTTCAGGTGGGCAATATGTTCCCCGGCGATGCCAACACAAAATACTTCCGTGTGCGGGTATCCTATCATGATAAAATCACCGTGCATTACAAAGCCACCGTCCGCCCCGGTTATGAGAAATTAGCCGAAGTGCTGAAAGTACGAATCAGGCTGCTCTCTACGGGCGAAACGATGTACGATGGACTTATGCGGGATATGCCCGAAAGTCTGACGCACAAATTGGCGTCCAAGAAATCTACCACCGACGAGCTGTATTACGAAATTACAGCTTATTTAGATACAAGCGTAGGCAATGACTATCAGAATAAGGACATGATTACCGACTTCCGTTGGTGGGTCGAGGAAACAGGAAACCTCGACGACTCCCCGAAAACAGGCGATACTTCAAACATTCTGCTGTGGGCGGTGCTTGCAGCCTGCTCCGGCAGTATGATGATCCTCCTGCTTGTAGTCCGTAGGCGTAAGGAGGATGAGGAAAATGTCTGAAACCAAAACCGCTAAAAGGCTGACGGGCGGAATTATTGCCATTATCATTCTTGCCGTTTGCCTTTGCATCACCACCTTTGCTCTTGTGTATGCTTCCGTTTCCGTCGAGAATAACCTGTTCCACACGGGCGAGGTAAAAATCAATCTCAACGACGGCAAGCCTGTTATTCGGGAACACGAATTTGTCTTTGAGCCGGGAATGACGGTTGCAAAGGACTTCTTTGTTGAAAACGACAGCACATGGGATGCGTATTACCGCCTTTATCTTGATAATGTTTCGGGCGGTCTTGCCGATGTGCTGACCGTGACAATAAAGGACGGCGATAAGGTTTTATACTCCGGCACGGCGAACGAGCTGACAAAGCAGAATGTTGTCGCCGCCGATGATACCCTTAAAATCGGGCAGCGCCGCAATTTAACTGTGGTGTTCCACTACCCCGAAAGCAGCGGCAATGAAACGCAGAACCTCAACCTCACCTTTACGCTGTGCGCCGAGGCAACGCAGACCAAAAATAATCCGAACAAATTGTTCGATTAAAAAGGAAAGAACAAAGCAATGCAAATACCCAACACAGAAACTGACAAATGCGCTTGCTGCGGATGTGATACGGGTATCCCGAAAGACACGCCTATATCCAACCGCAAATATTATATCCAAGGCAGCGGGCAGCTCTGCAACAAATGTTATACGGAATTGTATATCCATAAATCCGGGGATGAAAACGCCGTTTCCCTCGATCAAATGAACGAGCTGATTCGGATGAGCCGGGAATAAGCCGTAAGGAGTGAGCAAATGAAAGCATTAAACATAATCCGAAGTATATTTGTGTGGCTGATGGTGGCACTTGCCGTTTTTATGATGATATTCACCATTGTTTCGGTATCCACCTTTGACCGTGCCGACCGCAACCTGTTCGGCTATAAGGCGTTTATCGTCCTGTCCGACTCAATGAGCAAGACAGACTTCAATGCGGGCGATTTGGTACTCGTGAAAGAGGTTGACCCCTCCACACTCAAAGAGGGCGACATCATCGCCTATACCTCGCAGAATACATCCAACTACGGCGAAACGGTGACCCATAAGATACGCAAGCTCACCACCGATGCCAACGGCGAACCGGGCTTTGTCACCTACGGTACAACAACGGACACGGACGATGAAACCGTCGTAACCTATCCGTATGTACTCGGTAAATACAGCAGCCGTATCCCGAAGGTCGGTACTTTCTTTCAGTTTTTGAAAAGCACACCCGGCTATATCGTTTGTATTCTCATCCCGTTTCTGCTCCTCATTCTGTTAGAGGGCATCCGCTGTATCCGCCTATTCCGCAAATATAAGTCAGAACAACAGGCAGAACTGCAAGCCGAGCGGGATAAGATCGAGGCAGACCGTGCCGAAACACAGCGTATGATGCAGGAGCTGCTGGCGATGAAAGCGCAGATGGCGCAAAACGGCGGCGAAACGCTGAAAACGGACGAAACACCGTCCGACACCACTTCGGTGTAATCACGGGAAAACCGTGTTTACATATTGTCATTGAAAAATATAGAATAAGGAGGTAAAACACAATGACAAGTAGTAAATCTACCAAGCGGGCATTGGTATCCAGCGCACTTGCGATCCTTATGTGCGTGGCAATGCTCATCGGCACCACCTTTGCGTGGTTCACCGACACCGCATCTACTGCGGTAAACAAGATCCAGGCGGGTACTCTGGATGTTAAGTTGCTTGCTGAGGATGGCGTAACATCTCTCGAAGGTGCAACGCTGGAATGGCAAAAGGCAGCAGGCGCAGAGGATGAGGATATTCTCTGGGAGCCGGGTTGCAGATACAAGCTGCAGCCTATCATCATCAAGAATGCAGGCACTCTCGCACTCAAGTATAAGATCGTTATTTCCGGTATTGCCGGCGACGCCAAGCTGAACGAAGCTATTGAGTGGACAATCAACGGCGTTTCCCTTGACGAGGAAAAACCGCTGCTGGCTGGCGCATTCGACACCCTCACGATTGAAGGTCACATGAAGGAAGAAGCTGGCAACGAGTATCAGGGACTTTCTATCGACGGCATCGGCATCACCGTTTATGCTACTCAGTATACTCATGAGAATGATAGCTATAACAACACCTATGATGAGGATGCAACCTATGGTACTGGTGCAACCATCATCGGTCTTGACGGCACTTATGACTCTCTGACTGCTGCTGCAAAAGCGTGGCGTGAGAGCAAGGGCGTTGTAACCAGTGGCAGCACTTTTGGTATGAACTCTCTGGGTACTGTTGATTCCATTACATGGGTTGTTAGCGGCGAAGTTGCAACCGGAGATGGCGAAGGTGTTATCGGCAACAATGGTGCTGGACAATCTATCCTCGGCGGAGGCTACTTCACTCCGAGCGTTACTGTAAATAACATTATAGTTAAGGGCGTTAACGGTGCAAAAATCGCCAAAACGGGCGACAACTACCTCGTTTCTGCCGCTGGCAAAAATGTTGTTTATGAAAACATTACATTCGTTGATACTGTCAGAATCGACAGCAATCCTGCAAATTTGACTTTCAAAAACTGCAAATTTGAAGCTGGTTTCAGAATGCCGCACTCTGCCACTAATGGCAATGTAACAATCGAGAACTGCACATTTACCGGAAACGAGTCCAGCGGTTATGCTATTTTTGCTCAGGGTAACATGGCAAGCTTTAAGATCAACGGCAATACAATTTCTGATTGCCAGCGTGGTATCAATGTACAGGCGGGCAATAATGCTGTTGTTACTATCAATGGTAACACCATTAAGAACATCACCGGCAAAACCGATGGCTTTACTTATGGTGCAGCTATCCAGCTGACCAGTGCTAAGACCTTCGCTGTTACAAACAACACTATTTCCGATGTTGCTGTTAATGCGCTTCACATTTACAATGGCTGTGCTGCTGACAGCATCGTTATCTCTGATAACGATATTACTGCTGCTTACCTCTGCTGGAATGAAGCTAACTACACTAATGTTACATCCAGTGGCAATACACTCAATATTGCCAATGTAGGCAAGTGCGTCACCAAGACCGCTGAGATTGACAGCGATTTTGCGTTGAACTAATCATTTTTCCAAGTCCTCTCCACCTTCGGGTGGAGGGGCAATCAAATGGCATAAGTTATGCTTGTGCCTTTTGATTGCCTACTTAAATTCCAAGAAAGGAGATACATCATTATGGACAACGACAGCGGCGCTTTGATACTCTTGATCGTTCTGATCGTATCTGCCTTTCTGCTGATCCTTATTCGGCTTGCGAAATTCGCCAATGACTTCGGACGGGAAAAGCAATATCTCTTAACCGAGATGCACCGAGCGGCAGACTACAACGAATATCGCTATTGGCGCAGAGAACTCCGCTGCCTTTACCTCTGCCTTATTCCGTTTGTGACCGAGTGCAATGTAATGAAGGTGTACCCCTTGTTCTTCCACCGTGCCAAGCACGCAACGAAAGAAAAACGCTCGGACGGTCTTATGCACATCCTCGCCCCCTCAATGCTTGCCATCTGCATTTGCGCTATCTGCCTTTGCGGTGCAAGCTGGGCTTGGTTTACTGCAAGCACCTCAACGGGAACAACGCAGATTCAAAGCTCGTCATATAAGCTGCTGTATCAGGTTGGTGAGGACACTACCGCAACCGAGCTTGCCGAAGCGGATAACACCTATACGCTGACAAGAGATACAGCCGTGATAACACTGAAAGCCACCGGAACGGCAGGCGCAACAGGCTATTGCAGTATAAAAATCGGGACTGAAACCTACTACACCGAGCAGATTTTTGTGAATGATACATCGGCGTTCACCTTTACCGTAAACGCAGCCAAAGGCACAACTATCACCCTCACCCCGAAATGGGGAACTTACTCTCACGCCGCTACGCTTCATAAGGGCGAAGTTATCACCGCCACCGGCTCACAGCAAAGCAGCACCCAAACGCCGGATAATGCCGTGGCTACCGAGCCGTCCGCCGAGCCTACTGCTCCGACTTCACCGACTGCTCCAACAACTCCGAGCAGCACTCCGACAGAAAGCAAAACCACCACACCCGAACCCTCGGCAACCGCCCCGGCTTCGACACAACCCGAAACCACCGACACAGAACCGACTCCTGCGCCGGAGGACACAACGGCAGCTCAGACCGAGCCGCCCGCAACCGAGGAAAGCGAAAACAACTGAATAAAACCACGAGCCGCAACGGATTTCACTTTCCGCTGCGGCTCTTTTTATATCCTTTGTATCTTTGGTTTTGTGCGACCACGGAATTGTGCAACAGCTTGTTGCAAAATCTCAATATCCTCCGCTTTCCTATTTCAAAAATCTGTTTTCGTATTCCTGATGGCGCAGGCAATAGCCCTGTGCAATCAGCGCATCTGTTTTTAATGCAACAAGGTTTGTGTCCGAGTGCATTGCACGGGCAATCTGCTGTATATCATAGCCGTATCGGATGTATTCAAGTATTTCCTCATCGCCCAATGACACCTGAGAAGCAAAAACATTCGCTTCATACTCCATCCGGCTTTCCTGCATATTGAAGATATTAAACTCTTTGAAGCCGCCCGCTTTCACGGCTTCCTTGCGGTGCAGGGTATCGTGTCCGATCTCGTGGAGCATTACAATACTCTCCATAGCAGGGTGCAGGTCATTTTTGATGAAAATAAAGCGGTTGCGAAGTATCACCTTATAAGCTCCACGCTGCCGCTTGTAATTCATAGGAATTACTTCTATGCCAAGCTCACGGGCAATCCTGTGCGGATCTCTCGTTCCGAGCGTATCGACCAGTTTGTTTGCCGTCTGTACGATTTCCAAGGTTTGAATATCCAAGAGCGAACACCCCCTTCTTACCTATTTCTACAACTCTATTCTAACATAATAGGTGTCCCATAAACGGGACTCAATCAATTTTATTGGTTCTTGCGGTACTTCTTTGGAGTGTATTTCTTGTTCTTTTCCTTTGCGATCCAATAGGCTTCCTGAATACCTCTCATCATCTCGTCCAAATCCTCGTCGGCAAGACCGCCGCCGGAAAAAAGACCGCTGACTTCCTCTACCAGCGCTCTTGCCTGCTTTGCGCCCTTTGCCCCATATTCTTTGGCAGCAGCAAGCATAAATTCCTCACCTTCATTGAGGAAGTAGCTTTCTTCCGTATGAAACAGCTCCGCCAGCTTGTAGTAGACCTCTCTCTTTTTCGGATAGCGTTCGCCGGACTCATAGTTGGAGATTGTTCTGAGGGAAACCCCAAGAGCTTTCGCCAATTCCTCCTGCTTTAAGCCTGCCTTTATGCGGGCTTCTTTTAATTTCTCGCAAAACTTCATCTTACCGTCCTCCGTAGTGTTCAAAAATGTTAGAAATTAAGTTGCCTGTTTCTATTGACAAACGCAAGTAAATTGCATATAATATATACGCAAGTAAGTTGCATATATATCTTACCCCAAGTTGCGTGTTGTGTCAAGGGGTTTGAAAAAGATGTTGCAATTTATTTTTATACTGACCGATGATATATCGCTTTTATTTAGTATGCCCGATTCATACAGACAAGGAGGAGCAATGGGACGAAAAGATACAAAGGCAATTAAAAGCATCACAAAGATGTACGAGCAGTTAGAGCTGGCGCAGGACGATATATTTCATAAAACAAAGCTGCTTTTGAGCATTTACCGTGATGTAGTATGGGCAACGCTTTCAAGCTGCGATTGCGTAAATGAAGAAATTTATTACTACGGCGACGATCTGAACGAAGCCCTTGTATATTTAGAGGAATTTGCTCCCGACATTGAGCGCAGCGAATTTGAAAGCCGGGTGTGCAGCCTTTTTGAAAACAAGTGGATGATCGACCTGATTGACAAAGCAATGAGCAAGGTCTATGACTACCATAACAACGGCAAGTTATACCACGAAATACTCTCAAAAAGCTATCTGACCGCTTTCCGCTATACCGAAAGCGAGCTGTTGGAAATTCTGAGTATTGAGCGCAGCACCTTTTATGACCGTAAGAAAGAAGCGATAA
Organism: uncultured Oscillospiraceae bacterium; assembly: GCA_900547305.1. Taxonomy (GTDB): domain Bacteria; phylum Bacillota; class Clostridia; order Oscillospirales; family Acutalibacteraceae; genus UBA737. Next base: position 15,230 of record URGH01000035.1, read on the forward strand.
TGCTGCTCGGAATTGCTTTATGGGGATATGCAATTCCGGCGTTCCGTGGCATTTTTGATGTGGAAGGAGATGAGGACGAAATTCCTGAGTTTTTTATAAACACAGCGCAGTCCGACCTATGTCCGACGAAAGTCCGATAACTGTCCGAGCAAATCCCTACTGAATGTCCGACTTCACCTATGCTATACTGGCTATGCTGATGAATTGCAGCCGTTTTTTGCGGCTGGCACTAAAAAGGCAGAAAAATGTCACAAAGTTGCCACTGACACGGGAAAAGCACCGTGTTATAATAGTATCGTCGAAAAGTGCAGGCAATTTACTTGCCATTAAACCACTTGCCGATTATACTGCCTTTGCAATCCGTCAGAGCAGGCAAATGAATAAGACTTAAAGCAGTTACAGCCTTAAACGAGGTTTGTAGCTGCTTTTTTGTTGCCCGTTTGCCGTGATTGCACAGTGAAAAATGTTTTCTTGAAACAAGGCGGTATTTTTCACTAAGTTATAAATAGCTTAGGCGAAGCGAATTGAATACGACGAATTGAGAATGAAGCCGTTGTAGCCATCAAGTGTTGACTTGAAAACTGCAACGGCTTTTTTGTACCCTTTTCGCTTTCTTCTGAGCAGAAAGGGTGAAGTTATGTTTTTACTGCATTGGCAGAGCGCCGTGTCCCGTTATCCCTGATTTTCGGAATGAAATTTTTAATTTGACTTTATTAAAAAAATTCCGAATTTCAAGGAGGACACAAGAATGTCTAACAATACAATCAATATCGACATCGACGCATTGACCGAAGATTTTAAGGCGCACTGCAAGGTTATCAAGCTGGGGTGCGAATACCCCGGCTATACGGGCAAAGAGAAGTATGGCATTATCAGCGATCTAAGCTACGAACAGATTACAGAACGGTATGCGCCGATTGTAAGGTGCTACCTTCCTTTCGTGCTTCTCAGCAAAGATATGGGCGAGGTATTTGCAGAGTTTAACCGAAACGAGGACAAGTTCTACAAGCGTATGCGGCGGGATGATGTTTACGGCTTTGAGGACGGCACGACCGAGCGCCACAACATTGAATGCTGTGTGCCTGATTTTGCAGAAGCCCTGTTTCGGGAGTGCTTTCCGCAGCGGCTCGTGGAAAAAGCGTTTTCGCTGCTGACCCCCATTCAACAAAGCCGTGTGAAACAGCACATTTTCGGGAAAAAGTCTTTTGCCAAAATTGCTGCTTCGGAGGGTAAAGCAAAGAACACAATTCAGGAGTCATACGATGCCGCAATCAAAAAGATGAAAAAATTTTTGAAAAACACCCTGCCAAAAGACACCCCTTATTCAGAGTAAGTGAAGGGGTTATTCCTGAACTGAACAGGAACACCTTTCAAAAATAAAAGTATGAGAGGTATACATTATGGAAAACAAGAACACAAACGGCAAGGTTCAGCGTGGTGAAATCTATCTTTACGATTTCGGCAATAACGGAGGGTCAATCCAAAACGGTGTGCGTCCTGCTTTGGTCGTACAGTGCGATGAGGGAAATGCGGCAAGTAGCACAACGATAATTGCCGCAATAACTTCCGTTATCAAGAAGCGGTTTCTTCCGACGCACATTATCGTAGGCAACCGTTTCGGTTTGAAAGCACCGTCTATGGTGATGCTGGAACAACTGAAAACCGTCAATCAATCCGACCTTATGGAGTATATCGGCAAGATTGACAACGAGCATTATATGAAGAAGCTCAATATCGGTATCAAAAAGGCGTTGGGGCTTTGGGTGGATAAGCCTTATCGCAAGCCCTCGAATATTCGTTGTCTATGCGTGAAATGCTTAGAGGACTATAAAAACAGCCAGAACTACATTGTGAAGCGCCTTGACCCGTTTGCAAGAGTCAAGGAAAAATGCGATAAGTGTCAGAATCTCGGCTATGATTACCTTGTCATCGAAAGAAGCAAGGAGGGGCGTTAATGGAGAATACTTCGCAAAAGAACGACGCCGCCATTGAATTTTCTTCCGGCTTCTGCGACAGCGATTTCAAAATGAAAATCGGCGGAACGGTATATGAAGTTTCCACCCATTTTAATCCCGAAGGCAACCGGTGCGTATTGCAGCAATTCCGTGACCTGATACTTTCAGAGGACTTGCTTGAAAATCGCATAATTGCAGAAAATGCAAAGGCACGGTAAGATAATTATGCCTTTGCAATGCCCGGTTGTCGGAAAGGAGATATGACAATGGCAACAGCAAACTATATCAAAGGGCAAAACGAAACCAAAATTACAGCTCTCTACTGCCGCCTTTCGCAAGATGACGGGCGTGAAGGTGAGAGCAACTCCATATCGAACCAAAAAGAGATTTTACTTGCATACGCTCAGCGAAACAATTTCCCGAATCCGCAGTTTTTTACGGACGATGGATTTTCGGGTACGACCTTCGACCGACCGAGTTTTATTCAAATGGAGAACTTGGTGGAGCAGGGAGTGGTAGACACCATTATTGTAAAGGATTTGAGCCGCTTTGGAAGAAACTATCTCGATGTGGGTAACTACCTTGAAATCAAATACCCAACGCTGGGGGTAAGGTTCATCGCCATTCAGGAAAATGTCGATACCCTGAAAGAAACAGGCACGGAGATGATGCCGTTCAACAACATTTTTAATGAGTGGTATGCAGCTCAGACAAGCAAAAAAATCCGTGCGGTTTGGAAGAATAAAGCGGCAAACGGTAAGCGTGTCAGTTCCTCCGTCCCATTTGGGTATGTCAGAAACCCACAGGACAAAGAGGACTGGTTGGTAGATGAACCGGCGGCGGAAGTTGTACGAAAAATCTATGCTCTGTGTCTCGACGGTCGGGGACCGTCGCAAATTGCACGGCAGCTTGAACAGGAAAAGGTGCTTATTCCCACCGCCTATTACGCTTCGCTCGGCAGAAAGACACGGAAACAGTACACAGACCCATACGCTTGGGATCAGAAAACAGTCGCCGGCATTCTTGTCAATCAGCAGTATACAGGCTGTACGGTAAACTTTATGACCACCACGGTCAGCTACAAGGTACACAAGACCGTGTATAATCCAAAGGACGAGTGGCAGATCATCCCGAACACCCAGCCTGCTATCATTGACGAGGATACTTGGAAAAGGGTGCAGGAACTTCGAGAGCATCGTATCCGTCCGACAGCAACGGGCAGGACAAGTCTGTTCTCAGGCAAAGTGTTCTGCGCTGATTGCGGCTCAAAGCTCCACTTCTGCGCTGCCAAGAGTTTGAACGCCAATCAGGAGCATTATCGCTGCTCCAACTACAAAAGCGGCAGAGGAAGCTGTCAGATACATTTTATCCGTAATGTTGTGCTTGAAAAAATCGTACTTGAAGCAATCAACAGCTTAGCGGACTTCGTAAGGTGCTATGAGCCGGTATTTCTATATCTAATGGCACAAAAGGATATTGTATCTAAACGGACAGAAACCTCTAAACTTAAAACTGCCGTTGAAAGTGGGAAACGGCGTATTCAAGACCTTGACAAGCTGATAGAGCGTATCTATGAAGATCAAGTCCTCGGTAACATCTCTGCCGAACGCTATGCAAGAATGTCGGTCAATTACGAGAACGAACAACGCACCCTTATCAATAAGGTGGCAGAGGACGAAAAGAAACTCGCCTGCATTGAACAGACGAGCCTTGACTTGAAAACCTTATTGAAGGTTCTGCGAAGCAGTACATCCTTTGACGAATTGACGCCAACCCTTGTGAACTCTCTGATCCGCAGGATTGAGGTTCATAACAACGACAAATCAAGCGGTCATTGCTATGTGAAGGTAGACATCTACTTCACGGCTATCGGACTGATTGACATTCCCACAGAGGACGAAATCAAAAGCCTTATGGCTAAAATCCAAGCAAATCCGCAGGAATACAGGCTTACCGCCTGAAAAGAGAAAACGGTGCAACCCCGATTGTGGGGTTACACCGTATCCCTGCCAAAAAACATCCTTACGGGGCTTTGGCTAATACGGCGTCTCTTTTTTATTTTAGGAGGAAAAGATATAAGATGAAACCGTTAACAGCAGAACAAAGTCAAATAGCAGAACTGAATCACGATCTCGTTTTTGAGTTTTTAAACGAATACAATCTGCCCGAATCGCAATATTATGATGTCGTTATATTCGGCTATCTTTGCGCGGTGCAGGATTATTGCGAGAAACCCGAATTGCAAAAGTATTTGTTTTCAACGGTTGCTTGGAAAAGAATGCGAAGGGAGTTATCTAATCATACGAAATATCTTGAACGCAAAAAACGGGATTTCCAAACCGTGAGCCTTTCGGATATTAAGCGCGGAGATGACGCTTCCTTAAAAACGGATGAAACAGCAGCAGAAAATAAGCTTTTGGAAGATTTGAATTTCAGCCTGCTGCTTCATTCTTTAGCGGCTACAATCACTGAAAAGCAAATGCGCATAATCCGTATGAAGCTCGCTGGCTTTCGTATGCATGATATCGCAAGGACGGAAAAAATGACATTTAGGGATATTAACCGCGCGCTTAACGATACATATGTGATTATTGAAACGCTGCTTTGATAAAAGAGAGGAAATGAAAGCATGAAAAGCTTGGTTTTAATAAGCGGGCATATTGTGTTTCCCTTGAAAGAAGGCATATCTGCATATATCGCCTGCTCAAAAGGAATAATACAGACCTCTAAAGTGGTTAATATTATTTCCTTTACAAAGGATTTTGCACATTTTGAAACAATGAATTCGGAGTATAAGATAACACCCGAAAAAAGCCCTGTTAAAGCGGCAGAGGTATTGCCTGAGTGTGCATAAAATAAAAAACGGGTGCGGGAATTTTCCTGCGCCCGTTTTCAACGGAAAGAGGAATGAAAATGGATTTAGCTGAAAAACTGGCAAATGTGGATATGACTGCGGATAACCGAATATCCGAAGAAGACCGGAAATACGGCGAAACGCATCAAAAGGCTTATGAAACGGCGCTCAGTGATTTAAAAGGACTTGTTTTGTACTGTAACAGTATGAATGCGGCGCAGAATGAAATTCTCGGAGATTGCGACAGAGCAGGACGGGTATCTCGCGGGTATACAAATATAAAAGATTTTTCGGTAGATAGTATTAAAAAAGCAATTTATGCTATTCACCGTCGTTTTGTTGTATTCATTGTAGATTATTTTAACTGGATATACAGTGTTGAGCTAAAAATCGATGATATCGCGGATAGTCTTATACCTAAAAAGCCCGAATATGTTTACGATGAAGATGAAAACTATGAAATACAATGCCGTGAATGGGAAATAACGATGGAAAATTTATCCCTTCGCTTTAATGATGTTTTGGATCAGATTTTAATTCGGCTTGACGGCAGAACTTTTGCAGAACTTGCATTGGATGAAATTATTGAAAAAAGCACTTCAAACTCTGTAATTCGCGACACAAGATGTTTTGAGGTAAAGGGTGATACTATTTGCTTCAAAGATTATTTCTGTAATTACACATATTGGTTCAGCAGTGATAATTGGGAACTCAGAGAAAGAATGAGATACATTTTACCCGCGCTCTGGCATTATGAAACGGGACGGTTTTATAATTACGACTATCCCATCACAAAAATTTTCGGTCATTTCAATTGGCCCGAATTAGAGTTTGACGGCAAAAGTAAGCTTAAAAGTCTTAAATGCTTTAAAAACGGGCGGGTTGATGTGAAATTTACAAGCAAGCAAAATGCAAGCGAATTTGCACAGAAATATCTCGGCTCGGTCGATAGCGGAGGGATTGCGGAATGAAGTACAAAATATACCAAAGCGCCGTAAAGCAAAAGGATAGGGAAGAATTTAACCGAAAGCTGTTAAAGCTTATAGACAACAAAGAAATCGAGAAGTACGGTATTACCGGTGACGATGTATATAATGCGTATACCGGCGACGGCGGACTGCACGGACTGAACCATAAGGATTACGACAGCTATTATACTTACAGTGAGGAAAAAAAGAATATTGAAAACGGACAGTTTTTTACCCCGCCGAAATTGGCTGAATTGTTGGCAAGCAGTGTAGAGCCGTCAAGGGACGAAACCGTGGCGGATCTTACCTGCGGTGCGGGCGCGTTTTTTAATTTTCTTCCCAACGAGCATAATCTGTACGGCTGCGAAACGGATATTAAGGCATACAAGGTGGCAAAATTTCTGTATCCGGACGCAAATATAGAAAACCGCGATATAAGGCTTTACAATCCTGATATGCGGTTTGATTATGTTATAGGAAATCCGCCGTTCAATCTTAAATGGTGGATAGACGGCGGCACGGAAATAAAATCTCAGATGTATTTTTGCCTTAAAGCCGCTGCGCTTTTAAAGCCTAAAGGAATAATGGCTGTAATTGTCCCGGATTATTTTCTGTCGGATGAATTTATGGCAGGCTCGGATATTGCGGATATGGAAAAGCGCTTTAACTTTTTGGGGCAGGTTGCTTTGCCCGCCGATTCCTTTTCGGCAACCGGAGTAAATTCCTATGACACGAAAATTCAGTATTGGCAGCGGAAATCCGAAACCGATACGGAAAGCAAACTGTATAAAAAAGAAATGTCCTTTACCGTTCTTAAAAACAGTAATTACGATGAGATTGCCGCTTGGATTAAAGAAAATATTCTGTCGGCCGCACAGTCTGAACTGCGTAAAAACAGGTACGGTATTTTAAGAGAGATTGCAAAGGACGGCGCCTTATCCTCGGATTTCGAGTACAGGGTTAAAAGTATGCTTTATCAGGTGAAGTGCCACCCAAAGCTCAAAGAGCATTACAACAAATGCAGCGAATATCTTTACCGTTTTGCGCATCAGGAAAAACCCGTAGATATGGATTATAAGGAATGGTGCAAAAAGCGGATAACCGAGGCAAAGGTTATAGCATACTTAAAAAATGTTATAAAAAAGCAAAGCGCTCCGCCCGCACGGGACAGAACGGCGCTTGTAAAGCAGAAGTACGGTTTTGTGTATAAGGGATACAGCCCTAAAGCCGTAAAAACACTTTCCGAGGAGCAGAAAAAGCCGGTACCTATGTACGATATTGTCACGGGAAGCTGTTTTGATGAATTTCCGGGATATGAAAAACTTATACGCAGAAAGCAGAACGAGTATATCACGCAAAGCCAACCCTTTGCGGATATGACCGAGGACAGCGAAATTTCCGAATGGTTAAACGACTTCTCTTTGTGGGACGCGGAAAACGAGGAGGAAATCCGTCTTAACGCCGTACAAAAGCACGATTTAAACCTTATGCTGCAAAAGCGTTACGGACTTCTCCAGTGGGAGCAAGGTTCGGGTAAAACTCTTGCAGGCATAGCCGTAGGCAAATACCGTATGGAAAAGCAGTTTTTACATAACACTTGGGTGGTATCGCCCGCCATATCCATAAGAAACAACTGGGATGTGGTGCTTGAAAATTTCGGATTGCCGTATGTTTTCGTTCAGCGCCTTGCGGATATTGAGAAAATTAAAAAGAGCGATTTTGTAATAATAACCCTTAATGCTCTCAGTAAATACCGTAAGCAGGTAAAACGTTGGGTAAAGCTCCATAATCAGAAAATACAACTTGTTTTCGATGAAAGCGATGAAATGTCTAACCCATCAACATCAACCGCCAAAAGTGTGCTTGACTGTTTCAGACGCTGCAAAGCAAAGCTTTTGGCAACGGGCACCAGCACAAGAAACAATATAGTCGAATTTGCTCCGCAGCTTGAGCTTATGTATAACAACTCGGCAAATATGATTTCTTGGTGCAGGGAAAACTATTCATATGATTATGAGAACGGAGAAGCGTATCTCTCGGATGAGCAGAACGAGTATTTCGGTATGCCGATACCGGCATATAAAAGGGGCTACAATCTTTTTAAGGCGTCGCACCTGCCGGGCAAGGCTACGGTTTTCGGAATTGAGAAAATGACGCAGGATATTTATAACTCGGATGTTCTTGACGAGCTGCTCGGTAAGACTGTAATCACAAGAACCTTTGAGGAGATTGTCGGAAAGGAAATACGCAGGATTCATCAAGTGCCTGTAAAAATGTCGGCAGAGGAAAGAGAGATATACGAAATCGCAATGAAAGAGTTTTACAAGCTGAAGGATGAATACTTCGGAAGTACGGGCAATTCCCGTAAGGACAGCGCGCTTGTTATTTTACAGCAAATATCTATGCTTATGAAGATAAGCGCGGCGCCGAATACGCTCAAAGAGTACACCGGGGGAACGCCCACCAAAATATCCGAAGTAGTAAATATGGTATCGGATTTCGGTGATGAAATTGTCGCGATAGGGGTCAGACACTTAGATGTTCTTCAAATGTATAAAGAGGCTTTGGAGCAGGAATTTCCCGACAGAACACTGTTTACGGTGACGGGTAAAATGACCTTTACAAACCGCAAAAAGCTGCGTAAAACGCTCAAAGACAGCGGAAACGGTATTTTGCTTTGCACACAGCAGAGTCTGCCCTCAAGCGTTAATTTTGAGTATGTCAATAAGGTATTTCTGCCGGAGCTGCATTACAATAACGCTAAAATGAGCCAGTTTTATATGCGGTTTATACGCTATACCTCAAAGGATTACAAGGATATTTACTTTGTGACCGCCGAGGACAGCATAGAGGCAAACCTGTTGCAAATGGTTATGTGCAAGGAAAAGCTTAATTTGTTTATGAAAGGCAAAAAGACCGACCTTGACGAAATATATGAGAAGTTCGGAGTAGACTATAACCTTATATCCCAAATTATGTGTAAGGAAAAGGATGAAAACGGACACTCGTACATTCGCTGGGGTCAACAGAAAATTGCCTGATAAAAGGAGGAATTTTAAAATGCAAAATAATTTATATTCGTCCGTCAAACTTGAATGGTATGAGGTATCATATTACATAGAAAGAGCTTTAACTAAGATTTTAAAAGGAAAAACAATATGCCGTGCAGCATTTGAGGACGCGGAATACTGGTCTGTACGAATAATGAACAGGCGGTTAAGTGTTTCGGAGCTTAAAACGCTGCTTGAATTTGTTAAGGCGGACGACAAAACGACCGAGGACAGCATACCCGAAGACAGCGACAGTGCGAAATTTATAGGTATGCGTTTATCTTCAATGCTGCTCGGCGTTGCGTTAGGTGCACGCTGGCAAGAATGTTATGCTACCCAAAACGCACTTTGGCTTATAGGAATAAGGTTTGATTCCACCTATAAAACGGGTATAGAGTCAAAGTTATGTTTGGTTGGAGACACTGCCGTTGATTCGGAAAAGCTGCTTTCCGAAAAAGAGTTTAGGAAACTTTTGTATTCAAACGGCGGAGATTATAACGCATTAGTCGTCACAGCCGAACAAAACAGGAAAAATTATGCCGATTATTTGTTTTGGCATTATCCGATTTCTGACGGCGAGCATACCGGAGTATATTTTGTTCTTGTTAAAGAGGGGATTATAACCGTTCCGTATAATATCATCAGGAAAAACAGCTTTGAAAAATTTGTTCTTTCGGATATAAAGCTCTGTACCGATTCGGACATAGCAAACTATATTGCCGAATGGAATAAATTTTCCGATACACTTTCAAAACAACTGAAAGCCTTTAAGGATTATCTTGAAAGCGAATAATCACGACAGTTATCTTTAATCTATCAAAGCGCCCAAATTAACGACAACAAAAAATTAAAAAATGACATTAGTAAAATCCCTGCCGATTTCACCGTTGAAGTCAGCAGGGATTTAATATCTTTATAACGCAATTACTCAACCGTTTGATTACAAACCGCTGAAAACAGCTATCCGAAAACTTATTTTAGAAAACCCAACCGCTCATAAAAAGCGATTGGGTTTTGTTCTCAGAGGTAATCAGTAAATTTCAACATACTGTGTGTAATAATCTTTGAATTGAACTATTCTCTTTACGGAATTATCGTCCGGAAAATATTCAAAGACTGTACTTGTATACTTTTTACGCATTCCTCTGCTATCGTGAATATCGAAGAAATACCTTCCATCGGTCACATACAACCTATTAAGAAGAGAATGGTCAAGTTGCTTGGCATATTCTACAATAGCATCGGTACAACTCGGATAATTCTTTAGGTTATTTCTCTCAGTTTCGGTTGGGAAACTACCTTCATTATACACGTATAAATTATATGTGTCAACATTTGAAGTTTCGAATTGATTCACTTCCTCATAATCGCCGTTATCATATACAGTATAATAATGGTTTTTCCTTAAAACCATCATTCCGCTCTGACTTTCAGACACAACTTTAAGAATAGGTTTTCTTGTTTCAATGCGGTGCTTTTTTATTAAATCTCGAGTCAAAGAAACAGTACCGA
>URGH01000036.1 GCA_900547305.1 uncultured Oscillospiraceae bacterium
TACGCACGCCAGCTCCCCTCTGTTTGCTATCGCAAAAGAAGGGAGCCTATCGACCCCCTGCGAACTTCAATATTATGCTATACTCCCGCCAAATCAAACGGCGGGATGAATTTTTTATCGGAACTTCCCTTTTCCTGAATATAAACATTCTCAAAATCGGTATTGCAGATATATGACAGCACCTTTTCGTACTCCCTTTTTGTAACGCGGCGATTGATTTCGGGGTACTGCCCCGCCCTGCCGCAGGGTGTGTACTGGCTCATAATGCTGAAATATGCATTTGGCGTATTTTCCCGCACCCAGTCAAAAACCGCTATTGCCTCCCGCGTTCCGAGCGGCAAAAGCAGGTGCCTTACAATAACGCCCCTTTGCATTATACCGTTTTTAAAAACACATTCGGACTGCTGCAAATAGGCTTGCTTTACAGCCGATACCGCATATTCCGGGTAGTTTTCCGCACCGGAATATTTTTTTGCGCGGTCAGGGCTTAAATATTTTAAGTCCATTAGAAAAATATCCGCATAATCCTTTAGCGCCCTTATATTTTCAGGTGTATCATATCCGCCCGAATTGTAAACCACGGGTATTTTCGGCTTGTAAATATCAAGCGCCCTTATAATTGCGCCTACATAATGGCTCGGACTCACAAGGTTTATATTGTGCGCGCCCTTTTCTTCAAGCTCTCTGAAAATATCGGCAAGCCGCTCGTAGGTTATGGGCTTGCCTTTTTTCAGGTGCGAGACCTCATAATTCTGGCAAAAGGCGCAATCTAAATTGCAGCCGGTGAAAAACACCGTTCCCGAGCCGTTTTGCCCGCTTATGCACGGCTCCTCCCAAAAGTGCAGAGCAGCCCTTGCCGCCACAGGCTGCAAGGGCATTTTACAAAAGCCGTTAAAATTTTCGTTTTCTGTCCGTTCGGCGTTACACCGTCTCGGGCACAGGCTGCATTTCATCAGTCTTTTTCTCCTGTTTTGGCTTAATTTCGCAAACGCGCCGCCGCACCTTAACGTCATCATACGTTTTTCTGAACGCAACACGCCCCAAAAAACGCTTTTTGCATGTCGGACACTCAAATTTAGCGGTAAACCAGCGGTTGCGGTAGCGCCAAGCCGAGAGCCTTTTGCAGTCAGCCCCGCACACCTTACAATGAAAATCAAGCGCCGATTTATCAATAAGCTCGCTGTTAATATCCGATATAGGGTAGGGCTTAAACCTCAATCGCTTGTAAAATTCGGGGTCGGCGGTATTGCGTATAAGCGCCGAAAAGCGCTCCTCATTATAGCACTTTTTAAGCAGAGCCGAGCACACAAGGCTGTCGTCCCGCGCGGTGTGCAAATCAAAGCTATCTGTTTCAACACCCAGCTTTTCAGCCGCCGCCGCTAATGATATTTGGTTTTTATCGGTATAACCTGTAAGCCGCAGCTCGCCCTGAATAAACTTCTGCAAATCAAGGTATTTGCCTATTTTAAAGGTTCTGCCGCCCGATAGCAGGCTTTCCTCGTTTTCCTTTATCGAGTAAAGGTCCGAGTCGCTCCAGGTCATTGTAACGGCGTTTTCGTCCGTCCATTCGTTAAAGCGGTCAACCGCCGTATCTATCGGCACGCCCGCGAGCATTTTTTCGGTGGTAATGCCCGTAAGCTCCGCAAAGCGCCCCGTAACCTTTTTTGAAATGGCGGATTTCACCGTCACTTCAAAGGTATCGGTAATATCAAAGCTTTCGTTAAGTTTTACCGCGCCTATTTGCAAAATCTGATTTATAAAACGCTTGTGCTTTACCGAATAGGCGCTGTCCCACTCCAAATCAAGTATTATATATCTCATTGCTTTCTGCGCGACTCCGCTTTCATACGTTCTTCTTTATTAAGAATACGCTTGCGCAGGCGAATGTTGTGCGGTGTTATTTCCACAAGCTCGTCGTTCTTTATAAATTCGAGCGACTGCTCAAGAGAAAGGCGGGTCGGCGGAACTAAACGCAGTGCGTCGTCAGAGCCGGCGGCGCGGGTGTTGGTCATCTGCTTTTTCTTGCAGACGTTGCATACTATATCCTCATTCTTCGGGTTTTCGCCCACTATCATACCCTCGTACACAGGTGTGCCCGCACCTATAAACAGTCTGCCGCGGCTTTGGGTGTTGAAAAGTCCATAGCCCGTAGCCTCGCCCGTTTCGTGGGCTATAATAGAGCCTGTGGAGCGCTGCTCGATATCACCCTTGTAAGGCTGATAACTATCGAACACGTGGTTCATTATTCCGTTGCCGTTGGTATCGGTCAAAAATTGCGAGCGGTAGCCCAAAAGTCCGCGCGCGGGTATTAAAAATTCAAGGTGTGATACGCCGCCGTCGCGCGTACCCATATTTTTAATTTCTGCCTTGCGTGTGCCGAGGCGCTCCATAACCGAGCCTACATATTCCTCTGGCACTTCAATCATAAGTAGTTCAATAGGCTCTAAAAGCTCGCCGTTATCACCTTTTTTGTAAATAACCTCTGGGGGCGAAACCTGAAACTCATAGCCCTGGCGGCGCATGGTTTCAATAAGAATTGATAAATGCAGCTCGCCCCTGCCCGAAACCTTAAATGTATCGGCAGAGTCAGTCTCCTCTACGCGCAGGCTGACATTGGTCATAACTTCTCTGAAAAGACGGTCGCGCAAATTACGCGAAGTTACAAACTTACCGTCCTTTCCCGCAAAGGGCGAGTTATTAACCATAAAGTTCATAGCAAGCGTAGGCTCGTCTATTTTAACAAAGGGCAGCGGCTCAATGCAGTCTGTGGCGCAGGCGGTCTCGCCTATTTCAAGGTCGGCTATTCCCGCAACCTGAATTATATCGCCTACCGACGCGCTTTCTTCCTCAACGCGCTTTAAGCCTCTGTACATAAATAGCTTTGCAATTTTAACGTTTGAGGTAGTGCCGTCCTTATGGCAAAGGGCAACGGTCTGCCCAACCTTTACCGTACCGCGGATAACTCTGCCTACGCCTATTCTGCCGAGGTAATCGTCATATTCAATATTTGAAAAAAGTATCTGTAACGGGCCGTCGGGGTCGCCCTCGGGCGGCGCTATTTCCTTTACAATTTCATCAAACAGCGGTTTCATATCCTTGCCGGGCACATCTGGCGAATAGGTAGCGTAGCCGTCTCTGCCGGATGCGAAAATTACGGGAAACTCTATCTGCTCCTCGTCGGCTCCCAGCTCTATAAACAAATCTAAAACCTCGTCTACCACCTCGTGCGGGCGCGCCATGGGGCGGTCAATTTTATTTACCACCACAACCGCCTTTTTACCGAGTGCAAGTGCCTTTTTAAGCACAAAGCGGGTTTGCGGCATACAGCCCTCAAACGCGTCTACAAGCAGTAAAACGCCGTCCACCATTTGCAGAATACGCTCAACCTCGCCGCCGAAATCGGCATGTCCCGGGGTATCGACAATATTTATTTTAATGCCGTTATACATAACGCTTGTATTTTTTGAAAGAATTGTTATGCCGCGCTCGCGTTCAAGGTCATTTGAGTCCATAACGCGCTCATTTACGGCTTCATTTGCGCGGAAGGTTCCGCTCTGCTTTAAAAGCTGATCTACAAGAGTTGTTTTGCCGTGGTCAACGTGCGCAATTATTGCAACGTTTCTTAAATTTTCAATCTTAGCCATTTTAATACTTCCTTTACTCAACTAAAATATTATAATATAGATTGCCGTTTTTGTCAACCCGTCACGGGCCGCGGCGGCAGCGGCAAACCAGGGAAAAGAAAAGCAGCCACCCAATGGATGACCGCTTGTCTTAAATTATAAGCTATTAATATTGAAAAAACGGTATTATTTGCACGAACAGCAGCCGCCGTGACATTCTGCGCAATCGGGCAGTCCCTCGGGCTTTTCAAGCTCGGGGTGACGGTTGTAATAATCAAACAGCGCCGCCTTTACTGCCTCCTCTGCCAAAACAGAGCAGTGAATTTTGTGCGCCGGCAGACCGTCAAGTGCCTCTACAACCGCCTTGTTTGAGAGCTTTAACGCCTCTGTTACGGGCTTGCCCTTTATCATTTCCGTAGCCATTGAGCTGGTAGCAATAGCCGAGCCGCAACCGAATGTATTGAACTTAACGTCGGTAATAACGCCGTCGTCAATCTTTAAATACATTTTCATTATATCGCCGCATTTTGCGTTGCCTACCTCGCCCACCGCGTCGGCATTTTCAATTGTGCCGAGGTTGCGCGGATTTCTGAAATGATCCATTACCTTTTCACTGTATAACATATTGTTTCTTCCCTTCTTGCAAATCCTTCCAAACAGGCGACATTGAGCGTAAATATTCAACCACCTGCGGAACTTCCTTTATAATATGCTCCGCTTCCGCCTCGGTATTGTATTCTGAAAGCGAAATTCTAAGCGACCCATGTGCCACCTCGTGCGGCAGCCCCAGCGCCAGCAAAACATGGCTCGGGTCAAGCGAGCCGGAGGTGCAGGCAGAGCCGGATGAGGCGGAAATACCCCTGTCGTCAAGCAGCAGTAAGAGCGATTCGCCCTCTATTCCCTCAAAGCACATATTAAGCGTGCCCGCAAGCCCTCTGTTTATATCGCCGTTTATTTTTGAATGAGGAATTTTTGACAGCCCCTCGGCTATTTTATCACGCAGCGCTTTTACATATTCAAAGTTTTTATCAAGATTTTCGGTTGCGTATTTCAGCGCCGCCGCCATACCCACTATTGCGGGAACATTCTCTGTTCCCGCGCGTTTGCCGCGCTCCTGCGCGCCGCCCTCAATAAGAGTATACAGCTTAATGCCCTTTTTGGCGTAAAGCACGCCCGCGCCTTTAGGTCCGTGAAATTTATGCGCCGAAAGTGAAAGCATATCAATATTCTGCTCTTTAACGTCTATTTTAATATGCCCTGCCGCCTGCACCGCGTCGGTGTGGAAAAGCACGCCTTTTTTATGACATACCTCGCCTATTTCGCGAATGGGCTGAACCGTGCCTATTTCGTTATTTGCGAACATAATAGTCACAAGCGCCGTATCTTCCCTTATCGCGTTTTCAAGCTCATCAACACGCACAAAGCCGTCCGAATGAACGGGCAATAAAGTTACCTCAAAGCCCTGCTTTTCGAGCTTTTCAAGCGTGTGCAAAACGGCGTGATGCTCAAAAGCCGAGGAAATTATGTGCTTTTTACCCTTTGCCGCGCCCAAATACGCGCCGGTGAGTATAGCCTGGTTATCAGCCTCACTTCCGCCCGAGGTAAATGTAATTTCTTTCATATCGCAATTAAGGCATTTTGCAACCGTTTCACGGGCTGAACACAAAGCCTCCTGCGATAACTGACCTAACGTATAAAGGCTTGACGGGTTGCCGTAAAGCTCCTTAAAATACGGAGCCATAGCGTCAAAAGCCGTATCGCTTATTCTGGTTGTTGCGGCGTTATCCGCGTAAACTTTCATTTATCGCTCACTTCCCTTTTTCTTTGTGACTTTATTCTAACATATAATTCCTACAAAGTCAATAGGAATTTAAAAAACAATAATTTATAATGCGGAATTAATAAAGTTACAGCCTGTTGCTATCTTCATAATCGGTAGTAACAGGCTATTTTTAATAGTCTTATTGTAAAATCTCTGTTTTTGCTGAAATATCGTTTTCTATTCCGCATTACGCATTCCGAATTCCGCATTAAATATGTTATTCTCTTGAAATCAGGTCGGAAAGTGATACGCTGTCAAGATAATCATATATAAGCTTATCAAGCTTTTGCCATACGGGCAGCGACGGGCAAAGCCCCGAGCGCTTACATTCCTCGCCCTTTGTAAGGCAGGCGCAGTTTACGGGAACAAGCCCGCCCTCGGTCACCTCAAGTATTTCGCGGGCGGTGTATTCCTCGGGCTTGCGGTTCAGCCTGTAGCCGCCGCTTTTGCCGCGCTGACTTTCAATAAGCCCCGCGCGCGCCAAAGCCGACACAATAGCCTCTAAATATTTAAGTGAAATTTCCTGCCGCTTTGCTATATCGGACAGCGGAACGGTCTCGCCGGTATGCTCGGCAAGGTCCGCCATAACCCGCATAGCGTAGCGCCCTTTTGTTGAAATCATCATAATGCGTTTACCTTACGGGGTGTAAATTTCCCCGTTTTCAAGCCTTTTCCAAAGAAATTCGCCGTTTTCAAGCGTCATATACCCGTGCGGGCTTTGCTCTTTGGGTATGGAAACAGAGCCGGGGTTTAAATATCTGAAATTACCCATATCCTTATCCGCCGGAATATGCGTATGCCCGTTTAAAAGTATATCTCCCTTACATAACGGCGGCGGATTATCGCAGTTAAACTTATGCCCGTGCGTTGCGTAAATCACACGGTCACCAAGCGGAAGAACCGCATAATCGGCAAGAATAGGAAAATTCAAAACCATTTGGTCTACCTCTGTATCGCAATTGCCGCGAACACAGAAAAGCTTTTCCTTTAAGGGGTTCAGCATTGCAATAACCTCTTTCGGCGCGTAATCGCGCGGCAGGTCGTTGCGTGGGCCGTGGTAAAGAATATCCCCGAGCAGGAAAAGCCTGTCGGCTTTTTCCCGCACTAAGGTATCAAGCAGCATTCGGCAGTAATATGCCGAGCCGTGAATATCGGACGCTATAAGCAATTTCATAAAATCAACCCGCTATAAGAAAATATGCTATAACTATTACGCCGAGCGCTATGCGGTAGTAACCGAACAGCGAGAAATCGTGACGGCGAACATAGCTGATAAGGAATTTTATTGCGATAACCGACACAATAAACGAGGTGAGCGTTCCCACAGCCAAAACGGCAAGCTCCATACCCGTAAACGTAAAGCCGAATTTTAAAAGCTTTATAAGGCTTGCGCCGAACATAACGGGAACTGCCAAAAAGAAGCTGAACTCCGCCCCCGCAACGCGCGAAACGCCGAGAATCATAGCGCCCAGAATGGTAGAGCCACTGCGCGAAGTGCCCGGAATTAAGGAAAGCGCCTGAAAGCAACCTATTAAAAGCGCGGTTTTATAGGAAAGCTCGGGTATGCTGTTTACCTTAGGCTTGCGGTTTTTATTCATTTTTTCTATTACGATAAACAAAACACCGTAAACTATAAGCGCGGCGGAAACCACCTGCCAATTGTGGAAATGCTTTTCAAAATAATTATCAAACGGAATACCGACGATTGCCGCCGGCAGCATTGCCGCAATTACCTTGAACCACATATCCATAACGTCCTTTTTAATTAAGCCGTTACCCTTTGTTATGTAATTATAGCCCTTAGTTTTATCGGCGGTAAAGGGCCACATTTTGTTCCAGAAAATAACCACCACGGCGAGTATCGCGCCCAGCTGAATAACAACGTTGAACATCTCCATAAATTCATCCGTCATTCCGAGTTTTATAAACTCGTCGGCAATAATAAGATGTCCCGTGCTGCTTATGGGCAGCCACTCGGTAATACCCTCAATAATTCCTAAAATAATTGACTTAATAATATCCATAATTCCCCCAAAGCACTTAAGACAAGCAGTCAGTAATAAGCTAAAAAATCTATTTTTGCGGCGGAACGCCGCATTATTTGTTTTTCCGCTGACAGGTGCGGCGGAAAAACACCTTATAAGCGGAAAAATGCCGTTTAAGCATTTTTCCAAGAATACCGAGGTGGTATTGGCGGGGATGGAGTGCAGTCCGGAAATCTTTGATTTTCGAGCGAACGGCATTCCCGTCCAAAAGCGTGGCGAAAAATCGACACGCTGATATAAGGTTACTTCATTTACCTGCAAGCTCCTTATATAACCTGATATACGCGTTTGCGGAAATGCCCCAGCTGTTATCGCACCGCATACCTCTTTTGCGCAGAATATCCCATCCCGCCTTATCATCGTAGCCTGCAAGTGCGCGCCAGACCGCGTTTTCCATCTCGTGCGCGTTATAGTTTTTAAAGGTAAATCCGTTGCCATCACCGTCGCCGCTGTCGGATACGGTATCGTTAAGCCCGCCCGTTTCACGCACAATCGGCACTGTGCCGTAGCGAAGCGCAACCATTTGTGCAAGTCCGCACGGCTCTGTTTGGCTGGGCATTAAGAACATATCCGCTCCCGCATATATTTTATGCGCAAGCTGCGGATTAAAGCCCAATTTCAGCGCAACCTTATCGGGGTGATTTTGCGCGGCGTTATGGAAAAATGTTTCAAATTCCCACTCGCCGGAGCCTAAAATGACGAATTTCAGATCCGCCTTTAAAAGCTCCTCAAAAACGCATTTCACAAGGTCAAGCCCCTTGTGCTTTACAAGGCGCGTTACAATGCCTATAACGGGCGCGTCGGTTTCGGGCAAGCCCATTTCCTTTAAAAGCATTTTCTTATTATAAGCCTTATTTTTCAGTTCGTCAACAGAATAATTTTTATAAATCAAATTATCTCTTTCTGGGTTGTAAACATCATAGTCAATTCCGTTTACAATGCCCGTAAGCTTATAGGTAAACTGCTTTAAAATATTATCAAGCCCGTTTGAATAATAAGGCTCCAATATTTCGCGCGCATAGGTGGGAGATACGGTTGTAACCTTATCGGCGCACTGTATAGCGCCCTTCATAAGATTAACGCAGCCGTCGTACTCAACAAGGCTTTCCGATTCATACGGCAGCCCCAAAACATCGCCCGTAAGCTCGTGACCGTACTTGCCCTGGTACTGTATGTTGTGAATTGTGAAAACGGTTTTTATATTGCGGTATAAATCGTTATTGCGGTATATCGTATCAAGATATACCGGCACCATAGCCGTCTGCCAGTCGTTGCAGTGTATAATATCAGGCGTAAAGCCTATGTGGGGTATAATATCAAGCACCGCGCGGGAGAAGAACGCAAAGCGCTCGGCATCATCGTAATGACCGTAAAGCCCGTCTCGCTTGAAATAATATTGGTTATCTATAAAGTAGTAAATAACGCCGTCCATATGGGCTTCGAATATTCCGCAATACTGCCGCCGCCATGCAACAGAAACGGTTATACTACAGATAAAGCTCATTTTTTCGCGCAGCTCATCCGGAATGCAGCTGTAAAGCGGCATAACAATGCGGCAGCCCACAAGCCTTTTTCTGAGCGCCTTGGGCAACGCGCCGGCAACGTCCGCCAGTCCCCCTGACATTGCAAATGGATAAGCCTCGCTTGAAGCAAATAATACTTTCATTTCTTTCTCCTATCTGTTTTAAAGCGCTTGATTTTTCTTTATAAAGAAGCTCTTGGCGGCAGTGCCTTTCAGCACCATTCCCGCCCCTACCGAAGCGTTTTTATCGGCAATAACGTTCACAAGCTGCGCACCCTCGCCTACCGCGGTTTCCTGCATTAAAATGCAGTTTTCCACAACCGCGTCCTTTTCAACGGTAACACCCCTGAAAATAATACTGTTGCGCACGGTGCCGTTTATAACGCAGCCGTCGGCTATAAAGCAGTTTTTAACAACCGCCTTTGTGCCGTTGCGGGTGGGCATATCGTCGCGGGTCTTTGTAAATATGGGGCGTTCCTTATTGAAAAGCATAGAGCGAACGTCCTTATTGAGCAGGTCCATACTCGCCTTATAATAAGCCTCGGTGCTGTCAAGCACGGCGGCATAAGCCTTGTGCTCGTAGCCGTAAATTCTGAGTTTATCAACTTTTTTTGCCAAAACGTCCCTTGCAAAGCTTACCTCGCCCTCGTCGTGCGCGTCGTTTATAAGGGTGAGCAGCAGCTCGCGCGAAATAATAATTAAGCCTATGCAAAAATCGGTCTCGTTTTTGCTTTCAATATCAAATTTCAGCTTTTTTATTCTGCCGCCGCGCCCTATTTCGGGGAACATTGTGTCGGCGCAGTTTATAGGCGGCTTTGCGGAGCGGTAGGCTAAAGTAACGTCCGCGCCGTTCTCGATATGTTTATCAACCGCGGCGGAAATATCAATATTTGAAATAACGTCCGCATTGCATATTACAATATAATCCGCCTTGCAGCGGTCTATATAATCCCGTGCGCCGTAAAGTGCGTCCACCGTGCCGTTGTAGCGTTTGACGCCGCTTGTAAGGTAGGGCGGCAAAAGGTACAGCCCACCGCTTTTGCGGTCTAAATCCCAGTAAACGCCGCTGCCCACATGGTCCATAAGCGAACGGTAATTTTCCTTTGTGATAATGCCCACGCTCGAAATGCCTGCGTTCACAAGGTTTGAAAGCGGGAAATCTATAAGGCGGTAGCGCGCGCCGAAGGGTACCGACGCCATTGAGCGCTTTGCCGTCAGCTTTTTAAGCAGATCGTCGTTAATATTTGCGAAAACAAGTCCCGCAACTGCCGATGCTCTCATATTCTCTCCCCCTCCTTAACATTTTCGGTAATCATTTTATCGGGGCTAATGACGGCGTTTTTCCCGACTGTCAGGTTATCGCCTATAACGGTAATTCCCCAGTTTTCGGTGCCTGCAACGGCGGGGTCTGCGCCCACCTCCGCGTTTTCTTCAATCACCGCGTTTTCCGCAATTATGGAATAGCGCACCCTTGCGCCTTTTTTAATAACCGCGCCCGGCATTACAAGCGAATATTCAACCGTTGCGCCTTTTTCAACTGTAACGTTTTCAAAAAGAATTGAATAGTCAAGCGTTCCGTAAACCTCGCAGCCGTCGGTTATAAGCGAATTTTCAACCTCGGCGGAATCGGATATATACTGCGGCGGCATACCCGTGGTTCTTGAATAAATGCGCCAGTTCTGGTCGGCTAAATTAAGGTCGATTTTGGGGTTTAACAAATCAAGGTTTGCTTCCCACAGCGAATTTACAGTGCCCACGTCCTTCCAATAATCGTCAAACCTGTATACACGCATATTTTCGCCCGCGTTAAGCATTGCGGGAATAACGTCCTTGCCGAAATCGTTTGATGAATTGGGGTTCTGCTCGTCCTCGGTAAGGTATTTTTTAAGCTTATCCCAGCTGAAAACATAAATGCCCATTGAGGCTAAGTTGCTTTTCGGGTTTTTCGGCTTTTCCTCAAATTCGTAAATAGTGCCGTCCTCGCGGGTGTTCATAATTCCGAAACGCGAAGCCTCTTCATGCGGCACTTCAAGCACGGCTATGGTGCAAGCGGCTTTGTTTTCAATATGTTCATTTATCATTTTTGAGTAATCCATTTTATAAATATGATCGCCCGAAAGCACCAGCACAACCTCGGGGTCATAGCGCTCTATAAATTCAAGGTTCTGATAAATGGCATTTGCCGTGCCCTTGTACCAGTCGCCGCCCTGCTGACCCCGGTACGGCGGCAGAATATGCACCCCGCCGTTTGTGCGGTCAAGATCCCACGGCTTGCCCGAGCCTACATAATCGTTAAGCTCCAGCGGCTTATACTGGGTAAGTATTCCCACCGTGTCAATTCCGGAATTTGCGCAGTTTGAAAGCGGAAAATCAATTATTCGGTACTTTCCGCCATAGGGAACGGCAGGCTTGGCTATTTTAGCGGTAAGCACGCCCAACCGACTGCCCTGACCGCCCGCCAAAAGCATTGCAACACATTTTTTGCTGTTCAAAAATAACACTCCCGTCAACTAATATAGTACAAGTTATAAATACTTGCTTTCTTAAAAAAATATTACTTTTTATCCCTGCTCGCCGGAACGCGGTAATAGCTTACCGACATAGCGGGAATTTCAAGCGCAACCGAATTTTCATAGCCGTGCATAGGCACTTTTTCGGATTTATAGCTCTTTGCTGTGTGCGTTTTTCCGCCGAATTTTTCATCATCCGAGCAGAAAACGCGCCTGTAACTGCCCGCGCGGGGCACGCCTATGCGGTAGTTTTCTCGCGCCACTGGTACAAAATTACAAACCGTTATAATTTCATTACCCGATTTATCAATTCTTCTGAACGATATAATGCTCTGGCGGTTATCGTCGTTTGAAATCCAGCTGAAACCGTCCCACGAATAATCAATTTCCCAAAGTTCGGGCGATTTAAGGTAGAATTTATTAAGATGCGCCACATAGCTCTGCATATTTTTATGCGCGTCATAATCGAGCAGCAGCCAGTCAAGCCCGTTTTTGTAGTTCCACTCAATAAACTGCGCAAACTCCTGCCCCATAAACAGCAGCTTTTTGCCGGGGTGGACCATCATATAAGTATAAAACGCCTTGAGCGAGGCAAACTTCATATCGTATTCGCCGGGCATTTTTTCTATCATAGAGCATTTTCCGTGCACCACCTCGTCGTGCGAAATGGGAAGAATAAAGTTTTCGGAAAACGCATAGAAAAACGAGAATGTAAGGCAATCGTGATTATCCTTGCGGAAAAGCGGGTCAAGCGACATATAGCGGAGCATATCGTTCATCCAGCCCATATTCCACTTAAAGTTAAAGCCCAGCCCGCCCGTGTGCGGCGGCTTTGTTACAAGCGGCCACGCCGTTGATTCCTCGGCAATCATCATAACAGAGGGGTCTGCGCCGAACGCTGCGGTGTTAACATCCTTTAAAAACTGCACTGCCTCAAGGTTTTCTCTGCCGCCGTAGGAATTGGGCACCCACTCGCCGCCCTGTCTGCCGTAATCAAGATACAGCATTGAGGCAACCGCGTCTACCCGCAGCCCGTCAATATGGTATTCCTTAATCCAAAACACGGCGCTTGAAATTAAAAAGCTGCGAACCTCGGGCTTTCCGTAATCGAAAACCACCGTTCCCCATTCCTTATGCTCGCCCTTGCGGGGGTCGGCGTATTCATAGCAGGGCGTGCCGTCAAAACGGTAAAGCCCGAATTCATCCCGCGGGAAATGCGCGGGTACCCAGTCAAGAATTACGCCTATGCCGCTTTCGTGCATAATATCGACAAACTTTTTAAAATCATCGGGCGTACCGTAGCGCGAGGTCGGGGCAAAATACCCCGAGACCTGATACCCCCAAGAGCCCTCATACGGGTACTCAGTAATCGGCATAAGCTCAGCATGTGTATAGTTCATTTTCTTCATGTACTTTGAAAGCTCGCGCGCCAGAGTGACATAATCGTAGGTGTTGCCGTCCGCAAAGTGTTTCCACGAGCCGGCGTGAACCTCGTATATATTCACGGGGGATTCGTAAATATTGCATTTGCGGCGCTTTTCCTGCCACTCGCCGTCGTTCCAATCATAATCGGAAAAATACAGCTTTGAAGCGTTTGCGGGCGCGGTCTCAAAATGCCGCGCATACGGATCTGATTTTAAAACCGTAGCGCCGTCAGGTCCTATTACGGCATATTTATACACTGCGTAGTTTTTAAGCCCCGGTATTTTAATTTCCCAAATTCCGCCGTCCTTTTTATTCATAGGGTCAGCGGATACATCCCATTCGTTAAAATCCCCTACAACCGAAACAGCCGCGGCATTCGGCGCCCAAACCCTGAAAAGCGTTTTGCCCTTTTCGGAAAACGCGCCCAAATATTTATAAGCGTCCGAAGCGCCTGCTGATGAAAATGCTTTTAAAAATTCCTTCATAATGCACCTCTTAACGTAATTAACACATATATTATAGCAGTATTAAAGGCAATTATCAAGTCATTTTTGTTAAATCTCCGAAACAAATATAAAAAATATATGTCGGTATTTGTGAATACGCAACAAATATCGACATATATTTACACATAAAGCAAATATTTACTTTTTAAGCGCCAATGCTTTTTTGGCTTTTTCCGCAATATTTACGGCGCGCAAGCCGAACTCATCAAGCAGCTTGGGTGCAGGTCCCGAATGACCGAATACATCATAAACGCCGAGCTTCAGCACCGGAACAGGATAATTTTCGGAAAGCAGCTCCGAAACAGCGCCGCCGAGCCCGCCTATAACCGAATGTTCCTCTGCGGTAACAACAGCGCCCGTTTCCTTAGCCGCCTTTAAAATAATATCGTTATCAAGCGGCTTTATTGTATGAATGTTTATAACGCGCGCGTTTATGCCCTCGTTTTTAAGCAGTTCGTGAGCCTCTAACGCCTCGTTTACCATAAGACCCGTAGCAACTATTGTAACATCGTTACCCTCGCGCAGTTCTACACCCTTGCCTACTTCAAACTTATAATCGTCGCCGAATATAACCGGAACGGCAAGTCTGCCGAAACGCATATAAACGGGTCCGTCAATTTCCAGCGCGGCTCTTACCGCCTTTTTAGCCTCAGTTTCGTCCGCCGGGTTTATAATAGTCATTCCCGGAATTGTGCGCATAAGGGCTATATCTTCGCAGCACTGGTGGGTAGCACCGTCCTCACCGACGGAAATTCCCGCGTGGGTCGCGCCTATAATAACGTTAAGGTGGGGGTAACCTACCGAGTTTCTAACCTGCTCAAAAGCCCTGCCCGCCGCAAACATTGCAAACGAGCTGCAAATTACCTTTTTACCCGTAGCCGCTATACCTGCTGCAATGCCTATCATATCAGCCTCGGCAATACCGCAATCGTAAAATCTTTCGGGGTACGCCTTTTTAAACATACCGGTCTGCGTAGCGGCGGCTAAGTCCGCGTCCAAAACCACAAAATCGTCTCTTTCAGCGCCAAGCTCAACCAAAGCGCTGCCGAAGCCTGCGCGTGTTGCAACCTTTTTAATTTCTGCCATTATATTCCCCTCCTCAATTCAGAGCGGCAAGCGCCGCATTAAGCTCTGTCATTGCCTGCTCGTACTGCTCGTCATTCGGGGCGGAGCCGTGCCAGCCTACTGCGTTTTCCATAAAGGAAACACCCTTGCCCTTTACGGTCTTTGCAATTATAGCAACCGGCTTGTCCACTGTTTCAGCCTCTTTCAAGGCGTTTTCAATTTCTTCAAAGCTATGGCCGTCAATAGTGATAACGTGCCAACCGAACGCCTCGAACTTTTTATCTATGGGGGCTGCCGAGTTTACCTCTTCAATAGTTCCGTCTATCTGCAAATTGTTGTAGTCAACAAATGCGGTGAGGTTGGAAAGTCCCTTGTTTCCGGCGAACATAGCCGCCTCCCAAACCTGACCTTCCTCAATTTCACCGTCGCCCAAAACGGCGTAAACCTTAAAGCTATCGCCGAAATGCTTAGCCGAAAGCGCCATTCCCACAGCGGCGGAAATGCCCTGACCGAGAGAACCCGAGGACATATCAACACCCGGTATATGCTTCATATCGGGGTGACCCTGCAAAATACTGCCTATCTGACGCAGTGTTTTAAGCAGTGATACATCAAAATAACCGCGGTTAGCAAGGGTTGCGTAAAGCGCGGGCGCAGCGTGACCCTTTGAAAGCACAAAACGGTCTCTGTCGGCTTTTTTCGGGTTAGCGGGGTCTATATTCATATGCTTAAAGTAAAGATATGTGAGTATATCCGCACACGAGAGCGAACCGCCCGGGTGACCCGATTTAGCACTGTGCACCCCCTCAATAATACCCATTCTGACCTTGCACGCCGTTATTTCAAGTTGTTTTTTTTCGGCAGCGTCCATCAAATCATTCCTTTCCGAATAATATATTAAACCCTATCGGACTTAATTTCTGTTAAATAATCTATAAAATCGGCGACCGCTCCGTTTTCGCAGCTGCCCGCCGTAAAATCGGCATATGCCTTTATATCATCGGGCGTATCCTGCGGCACGGCGGAAATATCGGCGCATTTTATCATTTCGAGGTCGTTATAATAATCGCCCATTGCAAAAATGCCGCCTTTTTTAATGCCTAAAATTTTTGCGAGTTTTAAAAGACCACCCGCCTTTGAAACGCCTGCGGGGAACTGCTCGTAATAATTTCGCTTTTTGCCCGCTATAACAGCCGAGGTATCGGAAAAAGCAGAGCCCGCGCCGAGCGTAGAAATAAGACTTTTAACCTTTTTCAAAGTTTCAAGCTCACTGAAAAGATAAACCACCTTGTTCCATTTGTACTCGGCCGCCTCTTCAAAAGAGACGTTGCGGCTTTTAAGTCGCTCGTATTCCTGGTGGATTTTCGTTTCCTCGGTCTCGCGTATTGTAAGAATATCCGCGCCGCTGTGCGCCTCAATTCCCACGGGTAGACCCGTATCAAGCGCCGCTTTTGCAACGCGGTAATCGCTCTTTTCCAAAAACAGCTCGTCCAATACTTTTTCGTTTTGATAGTCGTATATCATACAGCCGTTTGCCACAACCGAGGGTGAAATATTCTTGATCTTTTCAAGCACGGGGCTGACTGCCCCCACCGTTCTGCCGGTGCAAAGCGAAAAATGCCCGCCTTCGCTTATAAAATACTCTATTTTTTTAATACTGCGCGGATTTATAATGCCGTTTACAAGCAGTGTTCCGTCAATATCGCACCCGAAAAGGCAATCGGAAAAAAGACCCATTTATTATACTCCTAATTTTGCAATTCCGCATTCCGAATTAAATCAATTTACAGCAGCTTTAATTTATTTAAAAAGCGTGTAAAATACTCAGGCAATGGCGAAGTAAATTCCATATATTCGTTTGTTCGCGGGTGAATAAAGCCTATTTTGCCCGCATGCAGGCACTGCCCGCAAAGCTCGGTTATAACCTTTTTAGGCCCGTACACATCGTCCCCCGCCACAGGGTGACCTATATACGCCATATGCACGCGAATTTGGTGGGTCCTGCCTGTTTCAAGCCGCAGCGTTAGGTGGGTAAAGCCCTCAAACCGTTCTGTAACGCTGTAGTGCGTAACGGCATTTCTGCCGCCGGCAACCACCGCCATTTGCTTGCGCTTTACGGGGTGTCTGCCGATAGGCGCGTCCACCGTGCCGCCGTCAGCCTGAAAGCCGCCGTAAACCACCGCTTGGTATTCCCGCGTAAATGAGTGCGCCTTTATCTGCTCTGCAAGGGATGTATGCGCCAAATCGTTTTTGGCAACTATTAAAAGCCCGCTTGTGTTTTTATCTATCCTATGCACTATCCCCGGGCGCATAACGCCGTTTATTCCCGAAAGCGAGCTGCCGCAATGAAACATAAGGGCGTTTACAAGCGTGCCGCTGTAATTGCCGGCAGCGGGGTGCACCACCATACCCTTTGGTTTATTTACCACAAGCAGGTCGCTGTCCTCATAAACTATGTCAAGCGGGATATTTTCGGGCGTTATATCGTACACGGCGGGCTCGGGCACTGTTACGGTGACGGCGTCCCCCTCCTTTACCTTATCGCTTTTAGCGGCTTTTCTGCCGTTTATCGTCACACATCCGTCCGCTATAAGCGCTGCGGCACGCGAGCGCGTTATATCGGCAATTTCGGAGGTAAAAACGTCAATTCTTGTGGATGTATTATCTGCGCCGACCGTTTCGGTTATTTTATTCATCGGCCTTTTCCGCGCTTTTCCGCTTTGATTCCTTAACCGAATCTATAAGGAAATAAAGTATTAAAAGCCCCGCGCCTACCACTATTGCGCAATCGGCGACATTAAAAACAGGGAATGACGGGAAAAACTCAAAATGCAGAAAATCAATAACGTTACCGTCTCTGAATACGCGGTCTATCATATTGCCTATTCCGCCCGAAAGCACAAGCATAATAGCCCAAAAAAGCAGCTTGTTTTTCTTGCCGTATTTTTTATAAAGAATTATGCAAACCGCCATTACTATAACGGTTATGGGAATTAAAATATAGGTTTTGCCGTAAAGTAAGCCCCACGCGCCACCGCGGTTATGAATGTAAGTAAGGTCTATAAACCCGTTTAAAAACTCGCGGCGCTCGCCGAGCGTGAACTCTGCGGAAACCAAATATTTGGTAAGCTGATCGGTGCCGAGCAAAAACACGGCAAAGATTACAGCCAGTATATAAGAAAGCAAAAGGTCAGCCCCCTGAAAAATTATTCCTCTGTTTCAGCATTTTCGCCGGTCTCGGCAACCTTAAAGCCCGCCGGCTTTTCTGCCTTTTCCGCGGTGTTTTCTTCGGTATTTACAGGCTCTGCCGCTTTTGCCTCGGCTTTTATAAAGCTTTCGGGTGCGGGCGCTTTATCAACCGCTGCCGCTACTACCTCAGCCATTCTTTTCGGGTCCATGGGCGCTGTGTCGGGCAGGGTTTTGAGCATTTCAAGATGCTCCTTATATTTTGCGGAAAGCGCCGCCTTGAAAGCGGACATTTCCATTTTAAGCTTATCGTAAAGCAGCTGCTGGCGCGCAACACTGTCTTCTGCCGCGGCTTTCATACTGTCAGCCTTTATCTGCGCGGTTTTAACCATATCGTCAAGCTCTTTTTGAAGGTTGCCTTTACGCTCCTGCGCCTTTAATTCAAAGGCGGTGGCAAGCTCCTTTTCGCGCGCGGTCATCACTTCAATATTAGACTGCGCGTTGTTTATTATTTCCTCGCTCTTCTGCTTTGCCTCGTCCACTATCTGGTCTGCAAGTTTCTGAGCGCTCAATAATACGTTCTGAATACTGTTCTGCGAGCTTTTAAGGGTCTCTATTTCCTTATTCATAGAGTCAATTTTCGCCTTATACTCCTTAAAGGCGCGCTCAAACTGTATGTAGTCAGCCTCTATTCTGTCAAGAAGAACATCTACCTCCTCCTGCTTGTAGCCGCCCATAGCCTTTGTGAATTTTACATTCCTGATTTCGGCAACGCTTAACATTTCTTTACCTCCTGAATATACTTTTTATATTTTATTACAATTCTGTCCTTTTTAGTCCTGCCGTCAAGCGAGACTGCAATATATCTGCCTTTTCCCCTGACGGATATAACGTCTCCCGCCGCAACGCTTTTAGTAGGCTTTGAAACGGGAACGGAATTAACCGTTATAAGCCCCGCAGCTATAAGTTCGCAAACTTTAGAACGCGAAAGCCCGCATAAAGCCGCCGCAACGCAGTCTATTCGGTCGGAAGCGGCAGTGCCGGTAAATTCCTCTAATTTATCGCCCTCAGGCAGCGGAAACGTACAGCCCTCGGTTATATTAACCCCTACCCTGCCGATTTTTTCTACCTGATTTAAAATATAATCTTTAACGTCGTCGCACACAAAAACAACGGCTCTGCCCTCATCTATCAGAATATCCCCCACGGTCTCGCGTTTAATGCCGAGCGCCATAAGGCTGCCCAGAATATCGCGGTGGGAAAGCACATCCGCCTTTCTGAAAGAAACGGTAAGCGGCGATATAGGATAAGGAAAATCCTCCGCCCAATCGGGAAAACAGCCGAGCATTACCCGCTCTGCCCCCTCATAACCGCCGAAAAAATCGGTTCTGACCCGCGCATTTTTTAAAATGTTACGCGCAAGGGCGGCTTCTGCCGAGGTTAAAAAGCCCAAAAATTTCGGTGTGCAGGTTTTTTCGCAAAGCTCTGCGGTATCGTTAATTCTTGCCGGGAGCAGCTCTGCGTCCATTAAAAGTACATCTTGCTTTCGTCAAAATCGTCAAGCATAAGCTCGCCCATCACGTCAACATCGGTCGGAACAATTATAAAGGTGCTGTTTGCAACCTTGCGTATATTCCCGTTATTGGCATAGGCAACGCCGCTTAAAAAGTCGATAATTCTGCGGGAAACATCGCGGTTGGCAGCCTCTAAATTAAGCACTACCGTTTTTTTGGCGTTTAAATGGTCGGCTATTGAGGTTACGTCCTCAAAGCGGTCGGGCTTAACCAAAACCACCTGCATTTGCGATTGATTAAAATTAAGAGTCTTAGCCTTTCCGCCGCCCACTACACGCGGTGCGGGCTCACGGCGCTGAGGTGCCGCCGAAGGCTGTTCATGCTGCACGGGCTTGCGGCGCTCGGCAGGTTTTTCCTCCTCAACATCTTCTATTTCTTCATCGTAATCGTCTTCCTCGGGGATGCTCATAATATTTTTTATGCTATCAAAAAATCCCATTTTTTCCGCTCCTTATATTTTATTTGTAAATGCGTTTACCGAAAAGCGCGGTTCCCACGCGAACTATCGTCGCGCCTTCTTCCGCCGCAATATCGAAATCATTCGACATTCCCATCGACAAAACGCTCATACTACTATTATCTATGTTTTTGGCTCCAATGTCAATAAACAGTTTATACATATTACGGAAATATTTTCTCGTATTCTCATACAAAGGGTCAATCGGCGGTATTGCCATAAGCCCTTTTACCGAAATTCCGGGCATTTCCGCAATTTTTCTTACCGCCTGCTCGGTTTCTTCGGGCGCAAAACCCGATTTGCTTTCTTCGTTTCCTATATTCACTTCAAGCAAAACGTCCATTGTAATACCCGCTTTGCAGGCTTGCTTTGAAATTTCGGCGGCAAGCTTTTCTGAATGAACCGACTCTATCATTTCCACCTTATCAATTATATCCTTAACCTTGTTGGTCTGTAAGTGCCCGATAAAGTGATTGTGCGCAGGCTTTATAAGCCCGTTTTTCGAGAGCAGCTCCTGCACCCTGTTTTCCCCTATGTGGGTAATTCCGAGCTCTATTGCGCGGTTTACGGTTTCGGGGTCAACCGTTTTTGTGGCGGCAAGCAGCGTTACGGCGTTTTCGGGTCTGCCCGATTTTTGCAAAGCTGCCGATAACCGCTTTTTAACGGCATTATAGTTTTCGGTAAGCTCGCTAACCGACAATTTTTCCGTCATAAAGATTTTTCCCCCTTGTCACAACCTCGTCGTAAAGTCTTAATACGTTTTCGTCCTCGGTCTGTTTTTCACAGATTATATAGCTGTCGTTTGAAAAAAGCACATTTACCTCAACAAACTTTATCTGCATACCCGTAAGCACATAAACGCCGCGCTTTGAGTCAACCACGCGCAGGGCGTTTTTGGGCACCTTAAGCCCGCTGTATTCCTTTTTAACCACCGTCATAGGACCCGATCGCATCGAGGCTAACTCGCTGTTCATATCGCTGCACTCAAAAAGCAACACGGCGGAGGATGAGCTCTCCGAAATATTTATTTTTTTAACCGTTACCGGCATTTGCGGGTATGATTTAACCGAGGTGTAAATTATAAGGCTGTCGCCCTCTTTATATTTAAGCGATTCGTTAATACTCACCTTCGCCGCAATATACCACTCGTAATCGGAAACTATTTTCCCAATAACGTCCGCCGGCGTTTGCTCCGCCTTTACGGAATCCAGCTTTTCGGGGGTGAGCGTATCTAAAATATCGGTAGTAAGCGTTTGCTCGTATCCGTCTGTTTTGGAGACGAAATAGCCCGATTTTTCCGCCTTAATTGTGCCCTTTGCCGCCGGCAAGGAAGCCGAAAGTGTGGAAAGCTCGGATTTTAATGCTGCAAGCTGCGAAGAAAAATCAGCCGTTTCTCCCATTGCTATCTGCCTGCGGTTAAGTGATGAAAGCAGGTTTTCTTTACACTCCGAATAGCCGTTGAATTTTCCGCCCGAAACGCTTACGATCATACTGTCAAGGCTTTTCTGCACCCTGCTGTTTATCATATCAAGGTCAGCCGCCTCTAAGTCGTTGTAGCTCAGCATTTCTTCAATATCGGTAATCTTGGTGTTTACGCTGTCAATATTGGTAAGCGTTATTGAGGCCGATTCGTTATCGTAAATATTGGCTATAACGCCATCCTTTGCAACGCGGCTGCCGTCGGAAGCAATAAAGTGCATAACGCCGCCGCTTTGCGATTTTACAAGCGTTTCATTTCTTATAATAAGCCCTGTTATATTAAGCCCATCCGCCGCGGTGTAGTAGGTCGCGCTTTCTGTGCTTATCGGCTTATATACCGCCGCCGCTGCCTGATGAACGAAAAAAACCGCTATAAGCAGCACCACAAAAAATTTAAGTACCTTTTCGCTTTTCAATCGGTTTCCTCCGTTCTTAAAAATTTTTCAACTGTTTTTACGGCACTTGCGAATACGTCGTCGGTTTCATCGGCATATATCCAGTTAATTCTTCCGTCCCGCCTGAACCATGTAAGCTGGCGCTTTGCGTATCTCCTTGTTTGTCTTTTAAGGTTTTCTGCGGCTTCCTCTAAAGTAAGGTCGCCCGAAATATAGCCGCTCAGCTCCTTGTGACCTATCGCCTGATATGCGCCGCCCGCGGTATTTTCAAGCGCCGCTTTTGCTTCCTCTATAAGCCCTGCGGACATCATTCTGTCCACCCGCAGGTTTATTCTGTCATACAGCTTTTCGCGGTCGCGGTAGGTAATGCCTATAATGCAGGGGGTTATTAATGCTTCGCCTTTTTTTGAAAGCGCGTTTTGCTCGGTTATTGTTCTGCCCGTAAGCCTGTAAACCTCAAACGCGCGTATTATTCGCTTTTTATCGTTTAAATTAAGTCTTTCGGCGGTATCTGGGTCAATTTCCTTAAGCTCATTCAGCATTTGCTCTGCGCCTACGCTGTCAAACCTTTTTTCAAGCTCGCGCCGCAAATTTTCGTCAGTTTCTTCCTCAATATAGCTTATATTATCGGCAAGGGAATTTATATAAAGCCCCGTTCCGCCCGCCACAATAGGCAGCTTGCCGCGGCTTGCAATATCCTTTATATGCGCGCGCGCCATTTCCACATATTCCGCAACCGAAAAACTGTCACCGGGCTCTAAAAATTCAAGCATATAGTGCGGTATTTCCTGCATTTCCGCCGTGTCGGGCGCGGCGGAGGCTATGTGAATACTCTTATATATCTGCATAGAGTCAGCCGAAACAATCTCGCCGCCAAACCGTTTTGCAAGCCTTATTGCAAGCTCTGTTTTACCCGAGGCGGTAGGACCCGCCACAAACACAGTTCTAATCTTGCTCATTGTATTCTACCGAACTGCTTTTCCAGCTCGCGCCGCTTTATTTCAAAAGCAACGGGGCGCCCGTGCGGGCAGTACATAACGTCGTCGGAATACAGCACCCTTTCGGCTAATTTCTGCATTTCAAGCGGGCTTGTCCTGCTGCCCGCCTTTATTGCCGCTTTGCAGGCTACCGTGTGGTACATATCGTCAAGCCTTTCGGCGTCGGGCGCTTTGCCCTTTAAAAGGTCGCCCGCAAGCTCGCTTATAACCGACGGTATATCCTCTTTTGTAAGCGCCGCGGGAACGGCCGATACCCTAACGGTGGAATTCCCGAAATCTTCAACCTCAAAGCCCGCTTTACTGAGCTTTTCGGTATTGGATATTACGGCGTTATATTCCTCCCTCGTTAAAGGAACGGTTACGGCGGTCAGCAGCGCCTGCATTTCGGTTTTTTGCTCTTTCTTCAGCTTGTTAAATAAAATACGCTCGTGCGCCGCGTGCTTATCTATCATAAACACGCTTTCCCCCATTTGCACTATAATATAGGTTAAAAACGCCTCGCCTATTAAGGTTACGGGCGGTTTTTCGTCTTCGATTTCACGCATTATGTCAACCGTCACTCTTTCGGGGGCAATCGGTTTTTCCGGTTGCACAATCGGCGGTTCAATAACCTCTTTAGGCACATATACCGTTTTTTCCGTTTCGGTTTGTTTATACTCAAGGTCTCTGAACGTTACAACTTCGGGAATATTATGTAAACTCGGCTTAACCTTGTATATTTCTTCGGCAACCGTAGGCTTGGAAATCGGCTGCTGGCGGTACTGTGCCGTGCTCATTCTTTCAAACGGGTTAAATACAGGTTCTTTTAGCTTTACCTCGGGGCGGGTATCCCCTTTTGAAAGCGCACTTTTGACCGATGAATAAACCGCGTCGAAAATTCGGCGCTCGTCAGAAAAACGTACCTCGGTTTTTGCGGGGTGAACGTTTACATCCACCGTATCAAGCGGGACGGTCAGATAAAGCACAAAGCCGGGGAACTTGCCTATCATTGCGCTGTTTTTGTAAGCCTGCTCAACAGCCGCCGTCACCGTGCCCGAGCGGACAAGTCTGCCGTTTAAAAACACAAATTGATAATTTCTTGTAGGTCTGCACGAAACAGGCTTACATGTGAGCCCCTTAACGCCTATTCCGTCAAGCCCGCCGTCTACTTCCATAAGCGTTCCCGCAAATTCGCGGCCTAAAACGCTGTAAACGGTGGTGTTTATCTTACCGTCGCCGGGGGTCATAAGAGATTGCTTGCCGTCCCTTATCAGTTTAAAGGCAATTTCCGGGTGCGAAAGCGCTATGCGCTCCACCACCGCCGCGGCGGCGTTCGCCTCGGAAACGTCCTTTTTAAGAAACTTCATACGCGCGGGTGTATTGTAGAAAATATCGCGTATAACAATTGTAGTGCCGTCAGGGCAGCCTGCCTCCTCGCACAGCCTTTCCTGCCCGCCGTCTATTTCGTAGTGCGTACCGAGGTCATTTTCACGCGGCTTTGTAAACATTTCCACCTTCGCAACAGAGGAAACCGCGGCAAGCGCCTCGCCGCGAAAACCCAACGTTCCTATTGCGTTCAAGTCGCCGCTGCTTTTTATTTTGCTTGTGGCATGGCGCAAAAACGCCGTGGGAACATCGTTTCTTGCTATTCCGCAGCCGTTATCGGTTATTCGCATATATGTAATGCCGCCGTGCTGAATTTCAACCGTTATGTTATCCGCTCCCGCGTCAATTGAATTTTCAACAAGCTCCTTTATTACCGAGGCAGGGCGTTCCACAACCTCGCCCGCCGCTATAAGCTCGGATATTTCTTTCGGCAGTACTTTAATTTCAGGCATTTTTGCACCTCACTTTATTGAGCGTGTCGAAAATTCGCCACGCTCTTGGACGGGAATACCGTTCGCAAAAATCAGAGATTTTTGACTGCACTCCCTACTCTTGCGGTACCCAAAGAAAATATTCGCTTGGAGCGCGAATTTTCTTTGACCGCGGCGCCATAAC
>URGH01000037.1 GCA_900547305.1 uncultured Oscillospiraceae bacterium
AGTCGGTTGTTATGCCCCGCCAATACCACCCCAGTGCCCTTGAAAAATAGCTTTTCAAGCTATTTTTCGCTCACAAGGTGTTTTTCCGCCGCACCTGTCGCCGTAAAAACAAGATTAAAAGCTGTATTTTTAATAAATAATTTCCCGTTTTAGAGCGGTAAAAGATAAGGAGACCCAAAATTGAGAAAGTTTGATACCAAGGTTCAACATTTAAAGTACAAGGTTCTGCGCGAGGTAGCCCGTGAGGAATGGAACGGAACGTTAAGGGAACATATGCTCGATATTCCGAAAAAAATCGTTCCCGGCAACGAGCCTACTATGCGCTGCTGCGTTTATAAGGAGCGTGCAATACTTGGCGAGCGAATTAAAATCGCTATGGGCGGCGATAAGGAAAACCCCAACGTAATTGAGGTTATTGAAATTGCATGTGATGAGTGTCCTATGGGCGGTTACGACGTTACCGAGGCTTGCCGCGGCTGCCTTGCCCACCGCTGCGAGGATGTATGCCGCAGGGGGGCTATTACATTTGACAGCCAGCAGAAAGCGCATATTGATAAAACAAAGTGCGTTGAGTGCGGTCAGTGCGCCAAGGTATGCCCATACAGTGCAATACTTAACTTCAAGCGCCCGTGTATGAGCGCCTGCAAGGTAAACGCAATTTCTATGACCGAAACCAAAGCCGCCT
The DNA here is from genome assembly GCA_900547305.1 of uncultured Oscillospiraceae bacterium. Classification (GTDB taxonomy): domain Bacteria; phylum Bacillota; class Clostridia; order Oscillospirales; family Acutalibacteraceae; genus UBA737. Next base: position 686 of record URGH01000037.1, read on the forward strand.
GTATTGATAACGGAAAGTGTATTTCCTGCGGCGCCTGCGTTTATCAGTGTCCTTTCGGTGCTATTACCGATAAATCATTTATAATTGACGCTATAAATATGCTTAAAAATAAGGAAAACAAGGTTTACGCCGTTGTTGCTCCCTCTATTTCAAGCCAGTTCAGGTATGCTAAAATCGGTCAGGTAATTTCGGGTATAAAGGCGCTCGGCTTCCACACGGTGGTTGAGGCGGCTCTGGGCGCCGATATGGTAGCCTATACCGAGGCGCGCGAGCTTTCCGAAAAGGGATTTTTAACAAGCTCCTGCTGCCCTGCGTTTGTAAGCTATGTTAAAGGTCAGTTCCCTGACCTTGCCGAGCATATTTCGCACAACCTCTCCCCCGCCGCAACCATTGCAAAATATATTAAAGAGCACGACGAGGGCGCAAAGGTCATATTTATAGGCCCGTGCACGGCTAAAAAAATGGAGTTCCAAAAAGAGGAGGTACGCCCGTATATCGACTGCGTTATTACCTTTGAGGAATTGCAGGCGCTGTTTGACAGCCGCGACCTCGAAATAACCGAAATGGCGGAGGACGTGCTTGATAACGCCTCGTACTTCGGCAGAATTTTCGCCCGCAGCGGCGGTCTGTCCGACGCGGTAGCGGAGGCTCTTAAAGAGCAGGATATTACCGATTTTGAGCTTAAGGGCGTTTCCTGCGACGGCATTGAGGAGTGCAAAATAGCGCTTATGAAAGCCCGCAAGAAAATCGGCGATACCAACTTTATTGAGGGTATGGCATGCGTAGGCGGCTGCATAGGCGGCGCGGGCTGCCTGACCCACGGCGATAAAAACAAAGCCGAGGTTGACAAATACGGCAAGGAAGCCTTTGAAAAGACCATTTCCGCCGCAATAAGCCAGCTCGGCAAAATTAAATAAACCGTACAGATTAAAATTCCCCCTCTATTCGGCAAAACCGAACAGAGAGGGAATTTTGTGTTAGCGCATAAACAATATCATAAAACAGCCACCTTTGGTTCTGTAAACTCCGAATTATTTATCAGCTTAATTCTTTCTCCCTTTTTTCAAGCTCTTTCATAAAATTTATTCCCGCTATGAACCCAAGCTGAAAATATGTTTCTCTTATTACCGTTTCGCGGTTTGATATTTCGGCGAAAAATCTATCGCGGTCATTTTCATTTTGAAAATATTCTTCAATAAGCTCCTCGGTTTGTCTGTCCATATTTCTTATGGCTGTTTCAAAATCCGACTCTTCTTTTTCTTCTAAAATCTCGCCCCACCCTGAAATGAAATTGCTTATCTCCGATAGCTTACACCTTTTTAACATATTTGAAAATTCCATAGTAACACCCCATTTTTTTATTTTAAAAGGTTCTATGCGAATATTATAAAGGACATATGTGTCCTTTGTCAATAGAAAACTTATTTCCTGTGGTATAATTGTTTGTATAAACAAAAAGGAGATATATTTCCTATGAAAAAATACAACGACGTATTAAAAGATTTAAGAGAAGACAGAGACCTTGAACAAAAAACGGTAGCAGAGGCAATGGGAATAGACACAAGCTATTACGGAAAATATGAACGAGGCGTACACCCGCTTCCCATTGAAAAATTGATTATTCTCTGCAAATTCTATAATGTTTCCGCCGATTATATTTTAGGTCTTCCGGATGATATGCCTTTCCCGAAGAAGTAGTATTTTATAATTATGTGACAACCCCTCAGTCAACTTTGTTGACAGCCGCTGACGGCGGCGGTCCCCTTTTGTCGTTTCACGACATTTTCCCCGCACTGCGGGGAAATCGACCCCTTACACAGGGGAGCCAACGGTTTGTACAAATTATAGGCTCCCTTCTTTTTGACGTAAGTCAAAATAGAGGGGAGCTGTCGCCGTTAGGCGACTGAGGGGTATTTAATTCCGCATTACGCATTCCGAATTATGAATTATCTCCAATTCTCCCGAAATAATCGTCAATTCCCTGATAATCCGCGCAGTTATCGTAGACATAGTGCGTAGGATAATTTACAGCGAAATAATCGTAATCGTGAATATATTCGTGCGCTAAAAACAGGTCGTCAAGGTTATGCCCGCGCACGCCGCGCTCCCATGTTTCAAGCGCCTTTTTAAGCGTTTCCCCGCTTTCCCTGTCGGTCACCTTAAAAATAATATATGAAAGCGCCGATTTTACCCGTTTATTAACGTTGAATTCTTTCTTTTCGTTTGTTATGGGGTCTATAAAGCCCTCGTTGCTTTCAAGGCAGTCCCAGTAAACGCTGTCCTTTGATTTTAAAAGCGAAACGTTTTCAAGCAAAAAGCGCTCGACCGCATAGTGCGCGTCGCGAATTTCTCTTTCAACCCGCTTTTTATCCTCATTATTTAAGCCCGCGGTTATGCGTTCTTCCGCCGCCGCACAAAACTCCTCGCCCGGAAACGGCAGCGAAGAATTATGCAGATAATACTTTTTATTTGTAAAACACAAAAGTTCGGAATATACCTTATCGGAAATTCGGAAAATATGCTTTTCCCCGTCCTTATATATAATTACGGCGGTATCCGATGAAAATACGCGGCACATATCCAATCTTGACAGGCTTTCGCCGTCCGCACCGAAAAATTCAAAGCTCCAGTAGGAATTGAATTCAAGGCTTTCAAACCCGTTATCCGGCTTATACCATGCGGTATCGGTCATTATTTTAATAAAACTTTTTATTTTTTCGGGGTCGTCTACCGTGTATTCCGCGCCGTTTTTATCGGTGTGATCCGCGGCGACTATTTTTTCTATTTCAGACGGAAAAAGCGAGGATATATCCTCTGCCTGTGTTCCGGCAAAAAGCTCCCGCGCGTTTACAAATATCCGCTTTATCTCCCTTACAATCGGCTCACGCACCTCTTTAACGCCGCACGCCACCGCGGTAAATGAAAGTATTACAGCCAGCGCAATACAGGCGGCGCGCCTGCCTGCGGAGTTTATAAGCCTATAAGCCCCGCTTTGCATGCGTATAAGTTTTTTCATCCGCTTTTCAAATTCGGGGGAAAACCTATGCGTGCCGTTTGCGGGAAAATCAAGCTGCGCCTCGGTAAACGCTTTTTTAAGAACGGAATTATTCATTTTCCTGCCCCCTTAATGCTTGCAGCAGCAGCTTTTTGCCGCGCACAAGCTGCATTTTTACGGTCGATACCTTTCTGCCGAGCAGCGCCGCCGTCTTTTTAACAGGCGTTTCATTCACATAATGCAGAAATAAAACCTCGTTATACGGCGTGGGCACGCTTTTAACCGCGGCAATCAGATCTTTATATTCCGTTTTTTCGGCTATCTCCTCAATAAGCGCGTCATCCGCCGCAAGCAAACAGTCTTCAATCGGCGTTTCATTGAGCCTTTTAAGGCGGCGCAGGCGGTCATAGGCGGTGTTTTTGGTTATTACAGCGAGATACGCCGCGGTACTTTTTGAGTCAATACCGTCCACCTGTTTTATGTTTTTTGCTATTTTTATAAACGCGTCATGCAGAACATCCTCAGCGTCGGCACTGTTTTTAACTATGCCGAGCGCGCACATATAGAGCATATCGCGATATTTGCGGTATATTTTTTCAAATTTACTCTTTTCGCCCTCGGTATCAAAGGTATAAATAAACACCGAAATTCCGCCCCCTCTGCTATTTAAACGTTTTTCACCGATATATCGGTTACAAATATAATAAAGTTTTTTACTTATCTTTTCAAGGATAAACTAAGTCTGGATGTTAAAAATATTCTCGGAGGTTCCCAAATGAACGAAAAAATTTACGATATTATTATTGTGGGCGGCGGCTGCGCGGGGCTTACCGCGGCGGTTTATGCCCGCCGCGCCGAAAAATCGGTTTTGCTGCTTGAAAAAAGCGCTTTCGGCGGACAAATAGCCTACTCGCCCGAGGTTGAAAATTTTCCCGGGTTTACGAAAATCGGCGGTCTTGAATTTTCGGACAGGCTGTATTCCCAGGCTAAAGCGCTCGGCACTGAATTTGAGCTTGATAATGTAACGGATATTAAAACAGACAGCGAATACAAAACCGTAATAACCGATTACGGCGAATATAAATGCCGCGCCGTTATAATTGCAACGGGGCTTGCGCACCGAAAAACAGGGCTCGAAAACGAGAAAAGGCTTACGGGTCACGGTATATCCTATTGCGCGGTGTGCGACGGCGCGTTTTTCAGGGGTAAGGACGTTGCGGTTTACGGCGGCGGCAATACTGCCGTGGGCGACGCGCTTTTTCTTTCGGATATTTGCAAAAGCGTTACGGTGATACACCGCCGCGCGGAATTCCGCGCAGACCTTTATTCCACAGAAAAGCTGCGCGCAAAAACAAACATTCACTATGAGCTTAATTCCGAGGTGTGCGCATTATCGGGCGATGAAAGACTGCAAAAAATAACCGTCCGCAATAAGCAGACGGGTGAAAGTAAGGATATTTCGGTATCGGCTTTATTTATTGCAATAGGCTTTTTGCCGCAAAACGAAATTTGCAAAAATATTGTCGCTCTTGATGACGGCGGGTTTATTAAAGCGGGCGAAGATTGCTTAACCTCCTGTCCCGGAATTTTCGCCGCGGGCGATTGCCGCACAAAGGCGCTGCGCCAATTAACTACCGCCGCGGCAGACGGCGCTTCCGCCGCAACCGCCGCAATTCGGTATATTGATTAGTTTTCTTACTTGTTTTTGATTTTTTCAACCGGCTTTTCCAGCACCGTAAATAAAGCCACACCGCCGACTATTGCAATTCCGGCATTAATAAGGGTTGAAGCCTGACCGAGCACCGCGGTTGTAAGCGCGGCGCTCAGCGCCGATCCCGCCAGTGTGTATGTAACGGCTTTCCATGCCGTTTCGCCTATAAGATTCACCAACATTCCGCAGGATGCGCCCACTATTGCAGCGGCGGTTTTCTGCGGGAATTTATTTTTAAGCAGACCGAAAACTATGCAAATTAAGCCTATAATCAGGAAAAGCGGGAAAAGCCACGCGCCCCTGCCTTTGTAACCGTGATTTTGGGTAAGAGTATACACAAGTATGCCGCTGCTTATCATAAGCGATACAACGCCCGAAATATAAAGCGATACTGCAGGATATTTTTTGCGGTTCTTTATAAAGTTATACACAAGACCCGTTGCAAGACCTATAAGCATTTTAAGAATGAAGGTTTTGGGCGATGAATCGGCGTGACCGTTGAAAATATCGTAAAAGCCCATACCTATAGAGCCTGCCAGACCGCCCTGCCAGCCGCCTATAAGCAGCGCCGCCAAAACCACTATAAGATTTCCGAAATGTATATACATATTGGCAAAAGGAATAAACAGCACCGTAAGCGCAATATAGCAAAGCGCCGCGAAAAGCGGTATCATGGTTATGTTTACAATTTGCTCGTGTTTGGTTTTTTTCATTTTTAAGTCCTTCTTTAAAAAGTATTTGCATATCCGATTGATTGGTGTTATTATTATAGCAGTAATGTGTACATTAATAAATAGCCAAATTTAATTATTTTTTAAAGGACAGTTTTAAAAATGCTTTTTGATTTTATCGATTTAAAAAGCGGTTCGGGCTCTGTTTATCAAAGGCTTTACACCGCTGTTTATACCGCCATATCAAGCGGAGTTATTAAAAACGGCGAAAAGCTGCCGTCTATAAGGGAGGCGGCGGCGCAGCTATCCGTCAGTCGCACTACGGTGGAAAACGCTTATTTAAAGCTATGCATTGAGGGGCTTGCCGAAAGCCTGCCGCAGCGGGGATATTTTGTTCGCGGCGTATTGCCGATAAAGACCCCCAAAACAGAGGAAATTAAAAAATACGAAATACGCTATGATTTTTCGGGTAAAAAAATAGACCCTGCCGCCGCCGACACCGATTTGTGGAAAAAAACCGTCCGCGAGGTTCTGCGCGATACCGAGGAGCTTACATCCTACGGCGACCCGCAGGGCGAGCCGGGTTTAAGGCGAGTGCTTGCCGATTATTCGTATAAGGCGCGCGGGGTTAAAACCTCGCCCGAAAATATAGTTATCGGGGCGGGCGTAGGACCGCTGCTCAGTATTTTATGCGGACTTATGGGCACAGAACGCACGGTAGGCATTGAGGGCGACGGCTTTGAACAGGCAGCGCAGGTTTTCCGCGATCATTCCGTGCCGTGCGGTATGCTAAAAAGCGATGCAAACGGCGTTATTTTAAAGGAGCTTAACGCAAGCGGCGTAAATACGCTTTTTCTTATACCCTCGCAGCTTGCAAAAATCAGTATAACGGGGCTTTCCGCGCGCAGAAACGCTGTGGCAGAATGGGCTGCGGCGGAAGAACAACGGCTTATTATAGAAGACGATTACAACGGAGAACTGAGAAGATCAGCCCGCGCGGTTACCGCATTTCAAAGCAAATGTCCCGAGAAAACGGTATATATAGGCAGCTTTTCAAAGCTGCTGCTGCCGAGCGTAAGAATAGCATACATGGCGTTGCCCGGCGTATTGGCGGAAAGGTTTCGGCAGACAGGTGGAGTGTATAACCAAACCTGCGGAAAAATTGAACAGCTGGCACTTCAAAAATACATATCGTCCGGTTCTCTTGAAAAGCACCTGCGGCGGCTCCGCAAGCTGAACGGCATAAAATCCAAACGCTTTGAAGACGCGGCAAACGGGCTTTTCCCAAAAGCCGAAATAACCGTTTTTGAACCGTCGCTTACATTTCTGCTTGATTTCGGAATAAAAACAGAAAGTGAAGAGCTTTGCGCCGCCGCTGAAAAGGACGGAATTAAAATTATACCCTCAAAAAAAGCCGGGGCAATATATCTCTGCCTTGCGGGAATAGCAGAAAACGATATATGCCCGGCTCTTGAAATGCTGAAAAGTATTATATTTTAAATCTATTTAACCTCGGGCAGACCCGCAACCGATGTCAAGATTGAAAGCAGACCCGCAAGCAAAGAGGCAGATATAACCACTTTCCAATCAACCTGCGAAAGCATTGCCGACGTGCCTATTGTGGCGGCGGCGGTCTGCGCTACTGTCTTAACCGCGCGTATACCGGCGGCTTTAGTCCATTTCTCAAACTTCTTATCCATAATTTCACCTCCTATATTCCTAAAATCTTTTTCCAGGTGTTTATGCCTACGCAGCCGTCAACCGCAAGCCCGTTAGCCTTTTGGTAATTGCGTACCGCCCTGTCGGTATCCCTGCCGAACATTCCGTCAGCCTTTACGCCCACCTTGCGCTGTACTATTTTTGTAAGGCTGCGGTTTGTGTATGTAAGTCTCTTTTTACATACGGCAGCTCTTGCCACACTCTCGCACTCTGCACCCCATACGCCGTCGGCGCCGTATTTCGGGAATTTAAAGCCGTCCGCAATAGCGGCGGTCTGCCATTCTTTAACGGCGGCGTTTTTATTGCACGGTTTAGGTGCGGGTTTTGGTGTCGGCGCGGGCTTTGGCTGCGCGGCGGTGAATATGCTGTTATACATTATATTCATATCCACATTGCCGCTTATGCCGTCTATGCGCCCTTTTGAGGTATGCTGCCATATATCATAGGTGCGGTTGAAATTATTTACCTTATCGCCGTACTCGGCTACCCACTTGCTGATATTGTCATACCATTTGTCGGTCATCTTCTCGTTCCAAAACGCCGAGCGGCTGGAGTATATGCCCATTTTATAGCCGAGGGCGTTAAGCTGCGCGTTAAACTCCTGCATAATGTCAAGCAGTTCTGCATTTGAAAGTTTGCGCCAGTCAAGCCCTTTTGTATTTTCTACGTCTATGTACACAGGCGCGTTTATTTTCTTGCCGTTAAGCAGCCTTTTTATATGCGCAATTTCCTTTGCGACCTTTGCCTTATTCACGGCATATGAGAAGAAATACACCGCGAACGGTATGCCCAGCCTTACGCACTCGGCATAGTTCCGCTCAAACTGTTTATCGTCCTGCGAGGGTATATCGTCGCCCAGCCCCATGCGCAGTATGGCAAAATCTATCTGCGGTTTTACCTTTTCCCAGTTTATGTTGCCTTGATAATGTGATACGTCTATTCCTTTTAACATTATATTGTCTCCCTTACTTTAATATGAGCGCCGCCACCGCGCCTAAAATTGCTCCGATAATTCCGGTCGTAATACACCCGATTATCAGTCTTTTGTAGTACCGCATATCCTCCGCAGGGGTCTGCTCTACAAATGCAAGCCGTTTATCAATGCTGTCCACCTTTTTTGCGGTGTTTTCGGTTTGCATAGCAACCTTTTCCACCGCGGCGGTAAGCCTGCGAATATCGCGGACATCACCCTTAATTTCATCAAGCTGATGAAAAATATTGCGCTCGTTGGCTTCGAGCGTGCTTATTCTGCCGCTTATGTTCTCTTCCGTTGTAATCACCCCCCTGCTGTGTGGTAAGTATAAAACAACCAAAACCCGCCATTCACCGACAAATCTTCAAAAGGCAAAAGAATAACCGGGTCTCCCGCTAATGGGATAACCCGGTCATTTTATTTTACCTGCCTACGGGCAACGGATATTTAACCTGTTTCGGAATTTTTATCAAAAACGCAAGAAAAGCACTCGGAACTGCTATAAATGCCAAAAGCAGCGCTCCGCCTGCAGTCAAGGCGGAAAACTGAAGCAACGGCGAAAACAGCAACACGGCGAAAAAGAAACCGAATACAGAGGCAGCGCTCAGAAAACCGCGCAGCAAATTGAACGGCAGCAACGCCAAGCGGTATAATAAGAAACCCGGTAAATCCCGTAACCTTTTTCATTGATGAAAGCAATTCGGAGCCGCTGCTTTTCGTCTTCTTAACCTCATCCACCATTTTAGAGGTAAAGCACTCGTCAACGCCGCACTCCGCCGTTGCAAGGCAACGCCCCGCTATAACGCTGCCGCCCGAAAGCAGCCTATCGCCCGCAAGCTTTACCACCGACTCTGATTCGCCCGTAAGAATTGCCTCGTTTACTTCAAGCCTGCCCTCTTTCACAATGCAGTCGGTACAAACGGCGCTGCCGCCCGCAAATACCAGCACGTCGCCCTTTTTAATTTCCTCGGGGTTGATATTCTGTTCCTTTCCGCCGCGCAAAACCGTTACATTCGGCTGCGCCAGCAGCGTAAGGCGTTCTATTTGCCGCTTTGCTTTAATTTCCTGCACTATTCCCACAACGGTATTTATTAAAATAATAAAAATAAAAAGTATATTTTCCCACGCGCCTACGCCCGCAAGTGCTATTGTAATCATAAGATTCAGGGCGTTGAATAAGGTACAAATATTTTCCCGCAGAATTTGCGGAACTGTTTTTGTGGCTTTGTTCATGTAAATTCCTCCCGTTATCGGTTTTCTTAAATTTACACGCAGAAAAACCGAAAGGTTGGGAAAAAATAAAACCCCCGAAATTCGGGGGCTGAGCGTTTTTAAAAAACCGACGCGCTCAAATTATTTAATTTTATTACCGCAGTGCGCGCAAAAAATGTCCTTTAAACCCACCTTGCAGCCGCAGCTGTTGCAGCGCTTGCCGAGCTCGGAGCCGCAGGACGAACAATACAAATGTCCGGCGTTTTGCGCGGCGCCGCAGGATGCGCAAACAGCCATGCTGCGTTTATAAATTTTGTAGACAATAAGGCCTATGATATTTGTAAACAGCCCTATAAGCCCCCAATATATCGGCGAGAGCTTAGCGTGAGCCGCGTCCTTATAAAGCCACAGAGCCACCAGCACCCAATACAGGCAGAAGAAAAGCATTGCCAATGCCGCATATGCCTTAACGGCAGCCATACCGCCGGGAACCGAGGTCGGTACCGTAACAACATAAACCTTGCCCCCGCCGTGAATTTTAACCGCACTCAGCATATATACCGATTTAGCGGTCAGAGCGTTTTCAAAAGCGCTGTCATCGTCAAAATCAGAACGAATTTCGCCGAAATCCTTATTTATAACGGAATTAAGCATAAATTCCTCGCTGTTTACATACCTGAATACCGTATCGGGAATATCTTCCGAGGTAAGGTATTTTTTTCATTTTCCACCATTTTAAGTTTTGATATTCCGTCAGCAAGCCCCGTTTTTTTAGCTGAGTAAAGCACCCGATTATTTTCGTCCAGAATAAAAACGTCCGTAACATCGGCAGACGCGGCGGCAATTTTATCCGCCGCATTTTCCAATGCGCCGCCCGCCTTTGCTTTTTCCAAGCGCGAATACTGCCATGCAAAATTCAGCCGTTCGCGGCATAGGTAACCCAGTGTACCCACGCAGGCAATACCCGCAATAACGGCAATTACAATATACCATACCGCAATTTTCTTAAAGTTCCAATTTGATAAAATTTTTTCAAGCCTGTTCATAACCGTTTCCTCCCTGTTTTGCGGTTTTACCGAAAAGTAAAACCGGCAGTAATAAAATAACGCTGAGCGGCATAAAAATAAGCGGCGCTATCAGCATTGTAAGCGAAATGCCTGCAAACACAAGCAATGCCGGCACAAGCACGACCATAACGCACAGCAGCACAAAAAGCCGTGATTGCAGCCGTTCCTTACGCGCTGCCCGCCGTATCAAATTTTTCAACATTGCGTATCATCCTTAAAAATGTTTCCTGCGTCAGGTCTTCCGAGAGGGATTCATCCGCCGAGGTTTTTATAAGAAAACCGAAAACATAGTCGTAATACAGCCTGATAAGCCTGTCAAATGCCTGCTGCTCGCCGCGCTGACATTTTTTTATCAGAGCTTTCTCATTTGCAGCTTCCCCCTCCTTTTCATATGGTTACACGCAGAAAATATGTTCAGGTTGGTTTTTTATAGAAAATACAAAACAAACCGACAGAAAACCCGTTTTTCGTTTCTGTCGATTTGTTTTAAAAGATATTATATCAGCTTCATAGTAAACGCGAATGAAATGTGCTTTTCATCCAAACGGTACTTTTTATCAAGCTCGGGTCCGCATGAAGCGGAGCCAATGCCCGAAACCTTGTAATCAATTCTTATATGGGTAGCGTCGGGCTCGCCTATTTCATCTGTATGCTGTGCTGCGTTAATCTGCTCCATGCTGTGCGACAAAACGCATGTTTCCATTTTGTCCTCAGCCTCAAAGCGCAGCTTATCCGAAACCTCAAGCCATTTGCAATCGGTATGATTGCCGTGCTCCTGCGGACGGACGTAATTCACATACTCGCTGCCCGCGTCGGACGAATGAACGCCTATTACTCCGTGGTGGGTCATATCACGGTAGCTTTCAAGCGGGCCATTTCCAAAATATTTGAATTTACCGTCTGTCAGCGGCAGCGCCAACTCAAAGCCCAGGCGCGGCAACCAAATAACATTTTCGCGAATATCGCCGCAAAGCCCTGTTTTAACGCTGCCATCGGCAAAAAATTCGTAATTCAGCGTGTACTTAAAGAACGGCAAACGCGAAATACCGGAAGACGACATATTAAACGAAACCTTATTCCCCTGTGTTTCGGAAGAGTAAACCTTATTGAACACGCAGTCGAAATTTTCGCCCTGCCAAATATTCGTTCTGTCCCAACGCACCTTAATATTTCGGTCGTTATCGGTAGTGGCGCGGAAATATGAAAGCCTCATCGGTTCTGTAAGCAATTCCTCGCCGTTTCTTACAATGCTTTCAAAAAATCCCGTCTGCTTTGAAAGTACATAGCGGAAGTTTTCGCCCTCTGCCGTAATTTCAAAGTCTGTTTCGGAAACCTCCAGCGGCTCGGCGGTAATTTCCGTCTTTATTTTCTCGGTGAGAATTTCCTCCTGTAATCTGCCCACCTCGTTTCCTTCAAGGTCGGTCATTTTAACGGTTATAAAGCAACCCTCACGGCTTTTTTCGGGCAGTGACGCCGCGGGAGTCAGCACAAACGCCTCACCGGGGCGTGTATTCAACCTTACAATCTTCTTTTCAAGGCTCTCTTCATCCGCCGTTATTTCGTATTCAAAGGAATATCCGTCAAACGAGGTGAAATCAAAGCAGTTTTTAAGCTGCAACGCTCCGTTTTCCCACTTAATGCGGAAAGGCGCGTAGGTGTTTTTTATTTCCAGCGTTCCCGCCTTAAAGCTGCGGTCGGCAAATACCATACCGTCACAGCAGAAATTACCGTCATTAGTAAGCTCGCCCTCAAAGTCGCCGCCGTATTTCTGAACGCCGTTTTCTATAAAGACGTGATCCGCCCATTCCCAAATACAGCCGCCTATAAGACTTTTATGCCTGTATATTTCTTCCCAGTAATCCCATATTCCGCCGGGACCGTTGCCCATGGCATGCGCATATTCGCACATAAATACGGGCTGATTTATTTTTTCATCATTCGCAAAACCTGAAATTTCACCTACACTCGGATACATTCTTGAATAAATATCGGTATTATCCGGCGTGCCCTTGCGGGAAGCGTCCTCGCAGTGCGCAAGGCGCATATCGTCGCGGCTTTTGAGCCATTCTATCATATCATGCTGATTGCGGCTGAATCCGCTTTCGTTGCCTGTAGACCATATAATTATGCTCGTGTGTATTTTATCGCGTTCATAGGCGCGCTCCATGCGCTCCAAAAACTCTTTACGCCACATATCGCCGGCACACGGCCATATTGTATCGTGTACGTCAAAACCGTAAGCAACATTTGCATATCTGCGCACAAAGCCGTGCGTTTCAATATCCGTTTCAAGAATAACGTAGAGCCCCAGCTCATCGCAATAATCAAGGAACTCGGGCGACGGCGGGTAATGCGAGGTTCTTACGCAGTTTATGTTAAGCCGTTTCATCAGCTTTAAATCGCGCAGAATATCGGCGCTGCTCATAGTCCAGCCCTTTTCGGGGTCGGTATCGTGGTGGTTTACGCCCTTTAATTTAACCGACTTTCCGTTTATAAGCAGCTCGTTTTCACGCGATATTGCAATTGTTCTGAAACCTACGCGGCGAGTTATTGTTTCGCCCTCGGTGTACAGCTTTACGGTATAAAGCTCCGGTGTTTCGGCAGTCCAAAGCTTAGGCTCGGGCACGCCGAACACAACCCTGCCGTTTAATGAATTTTGCCTTTCGAGCAGCTGATCGCCGTCGTAAAGCTCGGCAGAATATTCCGCGTCGGCTATGCACGAAATGCTGTTATCGCGCGCCTTTATATCAATATCAAAAAGATGCCCGTGCGGGCGGGAAAGTATATAAACATCCCTGAAAATGCCGTTATAACGGAAAGCGTCCTGATCCTCAAGGTAGCTGCCGCAACACCATTTGCGCACATTTACCCTGACGGTATTTGTGCCCGAGCTTACAAACTCGGTAATATCAAACTCGCTCATAAGGCGGCTGCCCTCGGTAAAGCCCACATACTTACCGTTTATATAAACCTCGGCTACGGAGGAAACGCCCTCGAAAACCAAATATGTATCAAGGCTGCCGTCGGTCAGCTCAAAGCTACGCTCGTAAACGCCCATGGGGTTAATATCGGGCACATAGGGCGGGTCGCAGGGGTAAGGATAATTTATATTGGAATAATTCGGGTTCTCATAGCCCTTTGTCTGCCAACATGAGGGCACCTCAATAGTTTCCCATTCCTCTATATTTCCGGCTTTATCACCGTTTTCAAAAAAAGCAAAGCGCCATTCGCCGTTAAGCGTGCGGTAAACGCCCTCCCCCTCGGGAATATACCAGCTGCGTGCTTTAAGCCTGTTTTCACTGGTTTTTTGCGGATTTTCATAAATGCGCATAACACACCTCGTAGGTAAAAATTAACATATCTAATATAAGTCAAAAGCTATGTTTTGTCAATCATTTTTTATATGAACATCAAGCTGATTGTAGGGTATTGATATTCCGTTTTCATCAAACGCCGCGCGCATTTCCTCGCGCAGCTTAAAGGAAAGCGGAAGATAATCGGACGTTTTGCACCACACCTGCGCCGTAAAATCGACCGAGCTTGCGGCGTATTCCGCAATTCCCACAAAGGGCGCGGGGTCGCGGGAAACGGCGGGGTTTGCAAGCACTGTGTCGGTAATAACGCGCTTTACCGCTTCGGTATCGTTATCATAGCTTACCGAGAAGGTAAGGTCAAGGCGGCGTGTTTCCTCGCTTGAATAATCCACAACCTGACTGTTCACAACAATGCTGTTGGGTATTACAACGTGGCGGTTATCAAGCGTTTTAAGCACGGTATGCATCATATCAATCTGCACAACATTGCCGCTCTCGCCGTTTATGCAAACGTAATCGCCCGTTTGGAAGCGGCGGGTGAGCAAAAGAATTATTCCGCCGGCTATGCTGCTGAGCGAATCCTTCAGCGCCAGCGCCACCGCAACCGCCGCAGCTGAAAGCGCCGCTAAAAGCCCCGCGGTGGAAATTCCCAAAGTGCTGAGCGCCGAGAGGATAATTATAATATGCAGCGTTATATTTACCGCTTTTTCAAGAAATTTTTCAAGCGAAATATCAATATTTAGTTTTTTAAGGGATTTCTTCATCAGCTTTATTAAAAAAAGCGTGAGATAATGCCCCGCAATCAATATAATTACCGCCTTTAAAACGGTAATGCCCATAGAAATAAGCTTATCGGCAGAAAAATCAAGCTTCATTTTTCAAGCTCCTTTAAATCGGCGTTTATTTGCGCTTTAAGCTCCGAAACGGACGAAAACTTAACCTCTCCCCTTACAAATCTTCGGGGAGAAACCGTAACGGTATCGCCGTAAATATCGCCCGAAAAGCCCTTAATAAACGTCTCGCTTATAATGTAATCGGTTTTAAAGGTGGGGCGCACGCCTATATCGGTAATGCCGTCGTACTCGCGCCCGTCCACCGTCACGCGGGATACATACACCCCGAACTTAGGCGGTAAAAGGCACTGCGGGTAGCGCTGATTAACCGTGGGAAAGCCGAGCGTTCTGCCGCGTTTATCGCCGCTTATAACCTCGGCGGTATAAGAAAAAGGCTTATACAGCAATCGGTTTGCCTTTTCGGTTTCGCCTCTTTGCAAAAGGCGCCTTATTTCGGTAGAAGATACGGTCTCGCCGTTTTCGGTTACAGGCTCGCTGCATTTAAGCGATATGCCATGCGCTTTGCAAAAGCATTCAAGCAAATTTTTATCCCCCTCGGCGTTTTTGCCGAAGCGATAGTTAAAGCCGCAGGAAATTAAGCCGGGTGAAAATTTATCGGTTAAAAACTTTAAAAAATCCTCGGGCGGCAATGTGCGCACCTTTTCAAAATCAAGGGTGAAAATTTCGTCAATACCAAGGTCTTTAAGCGCGGTTTCCTTATCCTGCGGCAGCATTAGCGCCAGCGGTTTGCCGGTTATAAGCGCTTTCGGCGGCAGCGGGAAGATAACCGCGATTTTTCTGCAGCCGTCGGGCAGCCTTAAAACCTCTCTGTGCCCCTTGTGCAGCCCGTCAAACGTACCCAAAGCCAATGCGGTCTTCATCTTTTCATTTCCTCCGGGTAATTTATAATACATTTAATAGCAAGCTGCTCCTTTTCATTTTCGGCAGCGCCTATGCCTAAAAACAGCCCGCCGAATTTCACTCTGAAAAGCTCGTTTTCGCTAGCATCTGTAAGCCGCAATCTGTCAAACGCAAGCTTGCCGCCGTTGCAAAAGCGCACCGCCTGCTTTTCGGTAACCTTTACCTCGCGCAGGTAGGCAACGGCTTTTTCTTCGCTTACAATATACTGTGAAATATTTTCTTCCGTAATATTGTCAAGCGCCGTGCAATCCGAAATATCAAAACCGCCCGCATATGTGCGGCGCAGCGCCGAAAGGCACGCCCCGCAGCCTAAATATTCGCCTAAATCGCGCGCTAACGACCTTATATATGTTCCCTTTGAAACGTGCACGTCTATTTTAAAAGTATCGCCCGTTAAACCCGAAAGCTTAGATATTTCAAAAATCTCAACTTCCCTTTCGGGTATTTCGGGCAAATCCCCCCGCCGGGCTAAGCGGTACATCGGCACGCCGTCCTTTTTCAAGGCACTGTAAGCGGGCGGACGCTGTTTTATTTTTCCCGTAAAGTGCGAAAGCGCACTTTTCAGTTCTTCTTCGGTCACATTAACCGCGCTTTGCGATAAAACGCTGCCCGTTATATCGTCGGTATCGGTAACGGTGCCGAGCTTTATTTCGGCAGTGTAGCGTTTATCGGCGTCAAGCAACAGCCCCGAGAGCGCCGTTGCCCTGCCGAGCAAAACGGGCAGAACGCCCGTCGCCATTGGGTCAAGCGTGCCTGTATGCCCCACGCGCTTTTCATGCGCCGCTCTTTTTACCCGCGCCACCGCGCCGAACGAGGTAATGCCGCCGGGTTTATCGAGTAATATCAGCCCCTGCATTACATTCCTCCATAGTCTCCTCAACCGCTTTAAGCACTGCCGCTTTAACTTCACTTAAAGTGCCGTTTACGCTGGCGCCCGCAGCGCCCTTATGACCGCCGCCGCCGAGCCTTCTGCAAATTGCCGACGCGTCAAGCGGCGGATAGGTGCGGAGGGACACCTTAAACTCCGCGTCGTCGGTCTGCTTTACCGTAATTCCGGCAATAACGCCCTCAACACTGCGGGAAATAACGGCAATGCCCTCAAGTTCTGTTCCGCTGCAGCCTGTTTTTTCCTGCATTTCGGCAGTAACGGGCAAAAGTATGCACTTCCCGCCGAAATGAAATTCCGAGGCGTCAAGCACCATTCTCTCAAGCTCTAACAGCTTTCGGGATTTTGTATCAAACATAATGCGGTTAATTTCGGGCGCGTCAATATTATACTCGTAAAGCTGCGCCGTTATCATATGTGTTTTGGCAGTAACATTTGAGTATTTAAAGCAGCCCGTATCGGTTGCAATACCCGTGTAAAGCGCCTTTGCGGTAACGTCGTTAATGTTTACCTTCATAATGCCGAGCAGCTCATACATACTCTCGGCTGTCGCAGCGGCGTCCGCGTCTAAAAACAAATTCTTTGCAAACCGCACGTTGGAAATATGGTGGTCTATATTAAGGTCCACTATATCCCCAAATTCCTCCTCCAGCCCGCCGAGCAGACGTTTATCCGCCACGTCAACCGCCACAACTGTCGCGTCATCGCGGGAAATATGGTCAGTCTGCCTTGCAAAATAGTTATATTTTTCGGGTATAACGTCGGGGCAGATAACGCACGCCGCCTTGCCTACTTCTTTAAGCGCGTAGTAAAGCGCATAGGCAGAGCCGAGCGTGTCCCCGTCGGGCGAGGCATGGGTCAGAATAATATAATTATCGTGCTTTTGCAGATATTTCGCGGTCTGCCTGAGGGTAAGCTCGCGGCAGTCGTTTTCCTGTTTATTTTTCTTCATTTTTATTTTCCCCGTTTAAGGACTCAATAATTCTCGAAATATTGGCGCTCTGCTCAATAGAGTCGTCTGCCACAAAGCGCAGCTCAGGCACCTTTCTGAGAGTTAAGCGCGCGCCCAGCTCGCGGCGGAGAAAGCCCGCCGCGCCTTTAAGCGCCTTTACCGAGCTTACGGTTTTTTCGTAGCCCTCTATCGCGCTGACATAAACCGTAGCATAGGAAAGGTCGCCCGAAACGTCAACCTTTACAATGCTTAAAAGCTGACTTACCCTCGGGTCCTTCATATTCCGCAAAAGCTCAGATAATGCAAGCTTTATGTCAGACGTTATACGGTCAATTCTGTAACCGGCCATCAGTCTCTGTACTCCTCCATAATAAAGGCTTCAAAAACGTCGCCCTCTTTAATATCCGCAAACTTCTCAAGCCCTATGCCGCACTCGTAGCCCTGTGCTACTTCCTTTACGTCGTCCTTAAAGCGGCGGAGTGACGCTATCTTATCCTCGCAGATAACAATACCGTCGCGAACAACGCGTATCTGGCAGGCACGGGTGACCTTGCCGTTTGTAATATAGCAGCCTGCAACCGTGCCGACGTTGGAAATCTTGTAAACATTGCGCACTTCGGCTGTTCCGAGCTGATTTTCACGGAACTTAGGCGCCAGCATACCTTTCATTGCCGCCTTTATTTCTTCAATGCAATCGTAAATTACGCGGTACATACGCATATCAACGCCATCGCGCTCCGCCGCCGTTTTTGCAACGCCGTCGGGGCGGACGTTAAAGCCTACTATAATAGCCCCCGAGGTCTGCGCCAGCATAACGTCGGACTCGTTTATAGCGCCCACGCCGCCGTGTATAACTCGAACCTTTACCTCGTCGTTTGAGAGCTTTTCAAGACTGTCGCGAACCGCCTCAACGCTGCCCTGAACGTCTGCCTTAACAATAATATTAAGCTCCTTTAAATCGCCCTCGCTTAATTGATCAAAGAGGTTATCAAGCGTTACATGCTGTTTTGCGTTGAACAGCTCCTCCTTAGCCTTCTGCTTTCTCTGCTCAACCAGCTCACGCGCCAGTCTTTCATCGGTCACCGCATCGAAAACGTCGCCCGCGTTAGGCGTTTCGGCAAGACCGGTAATCTCAACCGGAACGGACGGACCTGCCTCTTTCAGCTCCTTGCCGTTTTCGTTCGTCATAACGCGAACTCTGCCCACGGCAGTGCCCGCTACTATTATATCGCCGCTTTTAAGCGTTCCGTTCTGAACAAGTAAGGAAGCCACGGGGCCTCTGCCCTTATCAAGCCTTGCTTCAATAACAATACCCTTTGCCTTGCGGTCGGGGTTGGCTTTAAGCTCCATAACCTCGGCAACCAGCAGAATGTTTTCAAGCAGGCTGTCAATTCCCTCGTGGGTCTTAGCCGAAACGGGCACGCATATAACGTCGCCGCCCCACTTTTCGGGAACAAGGCCGTGCTCGGTCAGCTGCTGCAAAACTCTGTCGGGGTTAGCCTCGGGCTTATCCATTTTATTTATGGCAACAATTATCTGAACATCCGCCGCCTTGGCGTGGTTTATAGCCTCAACGGTCTGGGGCATAATACCGTCGTCCGCCGCGACAACAAGCACCGCAATATCGGTAGCCATAGCGCCGCGCTTACGCATTGAAGTGAACGCCGCGTGTCCCGGAGTATCAAGGAAAGTAATATCCTGACCGTTGCAGTTTACCCTATAAGCGCCTATGTGCTGGGTAATTCCGCCCGCCTCGGTATCGGTAACGGCGGTGTTGCGTATAGCGTCAAGCAATGAGGTCTTACCGTGGTCAACGTGACCCATTACAACCACAACAGGGCTTCTCGGCTTTAAGTTCTCGGCGGTATCCTCTGTGTCGTCCATAATGCGCTCTTCAATTGTAACAACAACCTGTTTTTCAATTTTAGCGCCCATTTCGGTTACAACTATTTCGGCGGTATCGTAATCTATTACCTGATTTACCGTCGCCATCATTCCGAGCTTCAAGAGAACCTTAATAACCTCTGCCGCGGTCTTTTTAAGGGCTGCCGCCAACTCGCCCACCGAAATTTCGTCGCCCACGGTAACGGTTATCGGGGTCTTCTTTATGCGCTCCAACTGGAGTCTGCGCATCTTATCCGCCTCGGTCTCGCGTTTCGCGCCCTGCGGGCGGCGGTAATCCTGCGATTTCTGCTTTATTTTTTGCTTTCTTGAGAAGTTATCGCGCATAGTGTTTGCGGGCGCTATACGCTCGTATTTCTCGTTGTATTTATCAATATTAACGTTTGAAGTGCGGGTGTCGATATGGCGTATCTCGGCAGGGCCGCGCTTGGGCGCCTCGCCCGGCTTTTTATCCTTTTTCTGCGAAACAAATGGCTTGGGGTCTGAAACGCCGTATTTTTTCTCCTCGGGCTTCTTTTCCTCTTTTTTAGGCTTGGGCTGTTTCTTTTCTTCCGGTTTCTTTTCTGCCGGCTTTGCGGGCTGCTCCGATTTTTTATCGGCTGCAGGCTTTTCCTCAACCTTTTTCTCGGCAGGCTTTGCAGCCTCGGTCTTAACTTCCGCCTTTACCTCCGCCTTTTTCGGTTCAGGCTTTGCGGTCTCTTCCGGTTTTTCGCCGTTCTGCGCGGCGGCTGCGGCTTTAAGTTGCTCTAAAATAGCCATCTGCTCGGCAAGCTTTTTATTCTTTTCTTCTTCCCTTGCCTTTTTCGCCGCCGCTCTTGATTCCGCTCCCGTAGCAAAATAATCCGCAAAGCTTTTAACCTCGTTCTGCTTTGTAAGCGCGTCAAAAACAAGGCTTGTTTCCTTTTCGTCCAGGGCAGCGCTGCTCTTTTTGTCGGCTCCCGTTTTCTCGGCAATAATCTTTATTATATCCTTTGAAGTAAGCCCGAAATCCTTTGCAAGCTCGCTTATTTTGTATTTATTCGTCATTAGCTTTTCCTCCTTCAACGTACGCCTTTAAAAAAGCGTCGGCAAAACCGCTGTCGTTTATGGTTAAAATTCCGCATCTCCGACCGACAGCGTCCGACACGGTCAATATATCAAAGCCCTCAAGCACAATCAGCTTAACATTATGCTTTTCGCAAAAGAAACCTATTTCCTTGCGGCTTTTTTCGGATACGTCCGCGGCACTCACGGCAAGTTTGGCTTTCCTCTTTGCAAGCGACTCTTTCGCTTTATCCATACCGTAGCTTAAATTTCCCGATTTCGCCGCAAAGCCCAGTAAAGTCAAAAGTTTATTTTTCACTCTTTCCAAGCTCCGTTTCAATCGTCTCCCAAACACCGTCGGGCACGTTTTCTCCGAACGCCCTTTGCAGCGCTCCCGATTTTCTCGCCCTTTTAAGGCACTCGGGCGATTTGCATATATACGCCCCTCTGCCGTTCAGCTTTCCCGTAGCGTCCGCTTTTATTTCGCCGCTCGGCGTTTTAACTATGCGCATAAGCTCGCGTTTCGGTTTCATCTCGCGGCAGCCGGTGCACATTCGCATAGGTATCTTTCCGGTTCCCATAGCTTAAAGGCTCCTTTCAACTGCTTATTCGCCGAAAAATCCGCTTTCGGGATGAATATCTATTTTCCAGCCGGTTAATTTTGCGGCAAGCCTTACGTTCTGCCCCTTGTTGCCTATTGCAAGCGACAGCTGCGATTCGGGTACGCTTACCTTGCAAACCTTCGGGTCTTCGCTTTCAATTTCAACCGATACAACCTTTGCGGGAGAAAGCGCCTCGGCTACAAACTCGTGCGGGTCGTCGCTGTATTTAACAATATCTATCTTTTCGCCGGCTAATTCCTCAACTATCTTATTAACGCGCGCGCCCCTCGGGCCTATGCAGGCGCCCACGGCGTCAATTTCGGGGTTGGCAGACCATACCGCAAGCTTTGTTCTTGAGCCCGCCTGGCGCGATACCGATTTAATTTCAATAGTACCGTCGAATATCTCGGGAACCTCTGTCTCAAACAAACGCTTTACAAGGCAGGGGTGTGTGCGTGAAAGCATTATTCTCGCTCCGCGCTCGGTCTCCTTTACGTCCACCACATACACCTTTATGTGGTCGCCCTCTGTCAGCACCTCGTCGGGCACCTGCTCGGTTTTGGGCAATGTTGCCTCGTTTGTGCCTATAGCGAGTATTGCGTTGCCGGTTTTGGGGTCGATTCGCTGAACCACCGCCGTCACAAGCTCGCGGTTGTGGCTCTGGAACTCTGCAAGTACCTGACCCCTTTCAGCCTCTCTTACGCCCTGGCGGAAATTATTCTTTGAATTCTGTGCTACCACTCTGCCGAATTTTCTCGGGTCGAGCTTTATATCTATAAAGCCGTGCTCCAAAGAGGACGGATCGATCGCCGCCGCGTCTTCCTTTGAAATTTCGGTATAAGGGTCGGTAACCTCGTCAACAATCGTTTTGCGGGCGGTTACGTTGAAAATTTCCTTTTCGGTATCAATAACGCAGGAAACAATATCGCTCCCGCCGTAATCCTTGCGTGCTGCAACAACTATTGCCTCGGCTATTTTATCCGCAATAAATTCGCGCGGTATTCCGCGTTCCTCTTCCATAAGCTTTAATGCCTCAAAAAACTCCTTGTTATTATCGGTTTTAGCCTTTGATGTTTTTCTTGCTGCCATTTTCCGTTTTCCTCCATTATTCAAAATCACAAAGATTTGCTTTTGATATATTTTTATATTCCACAGTGAGCACGGTATTACCCGTATTCAGCGTAACGTCCTCTTCGCCCGCGTTTTCAAGCGTTCCCGTAAGCTCCTTTTTGCCGTCATACGCCTTGTATAGCTTCAAACGGATCGGCTTGCCTACCGATTCCTCATAATGCCTGCGCCTTGTCAACTCCCGCTCAATGCCCGGCGAGCATACCTCTAAATAGTACGATACGTCAATCGGGTCCGCCGCGTCTATAATCGGGTCAATAGCGTGCGAGACGTTTGTGCAGTCGTCAATGCTTATACCCTCGGGCTTATCGATAAATACCCTTAAGTACCAAGAGGCACCCTCTTTTAAAAAGCGCACGTCCCAAAGCTCTACGCCCTCTGCGGCTACCGCGTCCTTTATAAGCTCGTAGACCCTTTCAGCCGAATTTGCCATTTTTTCACTGCTCCCTACCCGCAAAACAAAAGTGAGCGGGTCGCCCCACTCACCTTTCTTTGCTTAGTAAAGCAATTATATCACGTCCGCCTTAAAAAATCAAGTTTTTTTTCAAAAAAATCGCGCTATGTATTTTTTTATATGTATGCTATAAATTTTGCGATATAACAGACGGTAAATATTATTTAAAATTTTTCAAAAAAAGTCTTTTTGTGTCGAACGTTTTGTGATAAAATAAATATAGCAATATTTATACGGAGGGCTTTTATATGGCAAGTATCAATTTTAAGCACACACCTTTCGGGGATCTTGCGCTGATAAGCATGCGCGGCTGCGAGGACATTGCTTCACAGGTAGACTATTACTTAAAGCAATGGCGCAATATTCCCGATGATGAATCCTTTGTGGTTCCGGCTAACTGCCCGCGTTTCGGCACGGGCGAGGCAAAGGCGGTTTTAAAGCACACCGCAAGAGGACTTGACGCGTACATCATCTGCGACTGCTTTAACTACAGTGTAACCTATAAAATGTACGGTCAAACCGTTCCCATGAGTCCCGATGACCACTATCAGGATTTAAAGCGCATAATAGCGGCGCTCGGCGGCAAGGCAAGAAGAATAACCGTTATAATGCCTATGCTGTATGAGGGCAGGCAGCACAGAAGAACCACCCGCGAATCTATGGACTGCGCAATGGCGCTGCAGGAGCTTGTGGCAATGGGCGTTAAGAATATAGTAACGTTCGACGCGCACGACCCCCGCGTAAATAACGCAATCCCGCTTGACGGCTTTGATAACGTTCAGGCAGCTTACCAAATGATAAAGGC
>URGH01000038.1 GCA_900547305.1 uncultured Oscillospiraceae bacterium
GAGGCGGCAGCCGAGACGGTGGCATGCGTTAGCTATGACGGAGGGGTTGTTACAAGCTAAAGTATAGCAGAAAATTTAACCCTGAAAGAATACCCCACAAATTAGACGGTAGATATTAGATAAATACACCTCAGTCGTGCATATGCACGACAGCTCCCCTCTGTTTTGACTTGCGTCAAAAAGAAGGGAGCCTATGGGCTGCAAAGCCTTAATTTACAATTTCTTAATAAATCTCTTAAATATTTCGATTATATTTTAATATGTAAGGGAGGAAAGGCTATGGAAACAAAAAAAATTCTTGTTGCCGATGATGAGGAACGCATTGTAAAACTGGTATCGGACTTTTTAAAAATCAGCGGTTATGAAGTACTGCCCGCGGCGGACGGGGCTGCGGCGCTTGAAATTTTTAATAATAATCCAGATATCGCGCTTGCGATAATAGATATTATGATGCCCGAGCTTGACGGCTGGGCGCTTACAAAGGAAATACGCAAAACAAGCGATATTCCGATAATTATGCTTTCTGCCCGCGCCGAGGAGTTTGATTTGCTTACCGGCTTTGAGTCGGGCATTGACGAATATGTTACAAAACCCTTTTCACCCGCCGTTTTAGTTAAAAGGGTTGACGCGCTTATAAAGCGCAGCGACGGAAAAGTTTTGCCCGAGGGCGAGGTAAAAAAAGGACTTTATATAGATACAAACGCGTTTGTGGCGTATATTGACGGAAAGGCTTTGGAACTCACGCTTAAAGAGTTTGAGCTGCTTTCATACCTTTATGAAAATTCCGGCAGAGTGCTGACCCGCGACCAGCTTTTAAACGCAATATGGGGCTACGATTATTTGGGCGACTCCCGCACGGTGGACTCGCACATAGCCAGACTTCGCACAAAACTCGGCGATTACGGCGCCGCGCACCTTAAAACCATTTACGGAATGGGGTACAAGCTTGAGGTTTAACGGACTTAAAAAGAAGCTTTGGTTTAATATTTTCATAAGAATAGCCGTAATATTCGCCGTGTTTGTTTTGGTGCTTTCGCTTTCCAACGTAACGCTTTTGGTAAGCTTTTTCAGCACAAAAGAGAAAAAGGCGCTTAAAGAGCAGCTGGCGCAGGTGGAAACTCTCGATTTTAACGACGCCTCGGCAGTTATATCGGCGCTTTCCGATATCAATGAAAAATATAATTTCGACATTGAAATATATAATTCCTCGGGCCGCATACTTTACACTACCCACGGCGGGCAAATGATGGACTATTTCTCGCTTAAAAACGACAAATTCATTATGACCCACGAGGAAATGTCGCCGATAAAGAGCGAGACTTTCAGCGACGGTACGGTTTTTGAAACCGCCGTGCGCCGATTTGATAAAAGCGAATATCTGCTGTGCCGCAAGCAAATATCGGACAGCCTGTTTGCCGAAGTGAGAATACAGAAAAAACTTATTTCCAACTCGGCGTCGATTGCCAATCAGTTTATGATTTTCGTATCGGTAATATGTTTCTTACTCTCTATAATTTGGGTTCTGATATTCGCGCGGCAGTTCTCCCGCCCTATTGCCGAAATGAACGAAATAACCGAGGATATGGCAAAGCTCAATTTCAACCGTAAGCTTAAAATTGACCGACAGGATGAAATAGGTCAGCTTGCAAGCTCGGTAAACGCGCTTTCGGAGTCGCTTAATGCCGCGCTTACAGAGCTTACCGAGACAAACGCCAAGCTGCGCGACGATATTGAGGAAGAACGTCGGCTTGACGCCATGCGGCGCGGCTTTGTGGCAAATGTTTCGCACGAGCTTAAAACGCCGATAGCCATTATAAGCGGCTACGCCGAAGGGCTTAAATTAAACATAAACGAGGAATCAAAAGAGGAATACTGCAACACCATAATTGACGAAAGCCGCCGTATGAACCGTTTGGTTTTGAGTATTTTGGAGCTTTCGCGCTATGAATCGGGGCAGATACCTATAAACCGCAGCGATTTTGATATATCGCAAATGACCGACGACATGCTGCGCCGCATATTTGCAAATAAAAATATTACCGCCGAAAACCGCCTGCCCGAGGGGCTGCTTATAAACGCCGACCCGCTGCAAACCGAGCAGGTTTTAAAGGCATACCTTGAAAATGCGGCTTCGCACACACCCGATGGAGGCAGCGTTACGGTTTCGGCAAATGAGACCGACGGAGTTATAAGAATTTCGGTTACAAACACGGGCAGCCATATATCGGAGGAGCTTATGCCGCAAATATGGCAGAGCTTTTTCAGGGGCGATACCTCACACAAGCGCGAAAGCAGCCGTTTCGGACTGGGGCTTTCAATAGTTTCGGCTATAATGAAGCTGCATTCCCGCAGCTGCGGAGTTTACAACACCGAAAACGGGGTATGCTTTTGGTTTGAGGCAGACGCCGCAAAAGAAAATCTTGAAAAATAAGCATGCAGGGGGTATAATAATATAAATACCGCAAGGAGGCGATACCTTTGGAAAACGATGCTTTGGGCGCAGGAGTTTCCCGCATAGGCGGGCTTTTCAGCACCGCCGATATACGAATACTTATCTGCTATATAATTTCCACCATAAACGAACCCGTTCCCGGCAGGCTGCTGGCGGATGTTCTGCATTACGAGGGTATAGCCAACTGCTTTGAAGTAAACGATTCAATAGCCGCGCTCACAAAAAGCGGGCATTTGTCGCCGGTGGACGAAACCGACGACACATATATAGCCACACCGAGCGGGCGAAATATTGCCGAAACGCTTAAAACCTCAATTTCTTTCAGCGTTAAGGACCGTGCATACGCCGCGGCGCTGAAAATGGTTTCGCGCTTTAAAAACGCAAAGGAAAACGATATTAAAATTACAAAGGAAGACGGAAAAACCTTTATTACCTGCTCCGCAATCGATAACGGCAAGCCCTTTATGAGCGTAAAGCTGCTTGTAGGCGATGAGGAACAGGCGCTGTTCATTAAAAACCGCTTTTTAAACGACAGCGGCATATACTCCGAAATAATAGAGCTTTTGACAAAAGAAAAATAAAATACTCAAAACACTTTTCTCGGCGGGAATCAACGGTTCACGCCGAGTTTTTTATGTATGCTTATGGTATTTTAAGCCCTTTTGCGGAATAATAAACCGTGGTGGGTGATAACGTGAAAGAAAACGCCGAAAAATACAAAGCCGCCGCGACCGATGATTACAGCGGTGCGCTGCCGAGCGGCTCTCTTGAAGAAAACATAGCGTTTATTAACGAAATATTTAAAAAGGACTCCGTTCTGCGCCTTAAAAGGGTTGCCGTTCGCGGGGATTACAGCTATGACTGCGCCCTTTTTTATATGGACGGAATGGTTAATTCGGAGCTTTTAAACGAATCAATCGTTAAGCCGCTGCTGCTGGTTCGGAACGAGCGAACCGAGGACAGCTTTACCGATTACGTTAAGGATCAGGTGCTTTTTGCCTCTGAAACAAATAGCACCGAAAATGTGGCGGATATGCTGCGCGCCGTGCTTTACGGGGATACTCTGCTGCTGATAGACGGTTGCACCGCCGCAATAACCGTAAATACAAAGGGCTGGCGCACAAGGGGAATAAGCGAGCCGGACGACGAACGGATTTTACAGGGCCCGCGCGAGGGCTTTGACGAGGCGGCGCTGCTCAATGTTGCAATGATTCGCCGCAAACTTTTAACTCCCGACCTTTGCACCGAAATGGTGCGAATAGGCAGGCGCAGCGACACGATAGTATTTATCTGCTACCTTGATTCCTTAGCTGACGGAGAAATGGTAGCGGAACTTAAACGCCGCCTTTCAAAAATCAATATTGACGGCATACTAGATACAAACTACATTGCCGAGCTGATACGCGATAAACCACGTTCGCTTTTTAAAACATCAGGCACAACCGAGCGCCCCGATATTGTGGCGGCGCGGCTGCTTGAGGGCAGAATTGCCCTGATTGCCGACGGCACGCCTGTGGTGCTTACCTTTCCCTATTTGTTTTCGGAGAATTTTCAATCAGACGAGGACTACTACCTCAACTATGCCGTTGCGTCAGTCGGGAGAGTGCTCAGATATATCTGCTTCTTCCTCTCTGTAAGTATTCCCGCAATTTTCATAGCCGCCGCTACCTTTCACAAGGAGCTGCTGCCTACCTCGCTGGCGCTCACCGTGACCCAGTTGCGCGGCGGCGTGCCGTTTCCCGCGTTTGCGGAGTGTATTCTGCTTATATTCGTGTTTGAAATTCTTAAAGAAACCGGCGTCAGAATGCCGCAGAGCTTAGGCCACGCTTTAGGCATTGTAGGCGGGCTTGTGGTAGGTCAGGCGGCGGTGGAGGCAAGAATTATAAGCGCACCCATGCTTATTGTAGTGGCGCTTTCGGGTATTTCAGGACTTATGATACCCAGGCTTAAAGGCGCGGTTTTCTATTTCAGAATAATATTTGTTTGTCTGTCGGCGCTTTTCGGGCTTTACGGCTATATTGCCGGCTTTACGCTTATGCTTATTCATATTTTGCAGCTTTCGTCTCTCGGCGTCAGCTCCACCGTATCCCTCGATAATGCAAACCGCCGCTCCCTTAAAGACACATTTTGGCGCGCGCCGTGGCGGAATATGCGAACCCGCCCGCTTTTCTGCCGCAACACGGTAAGAATGGAGAACAAAAAAAGTGATTAAAAAACTTTTCCTTATTATTACCGCGCTGTCGCTTTCGGTCACGCTTACCGCCTGCCGCGGCGCGGGGGAGAATATTAAAAACGACCGCCGCTTTATGGTATCGGCTTTGGGCTTTGAAACCGACGGTTTTTTAATAAAAGTAACAAGCGAACTTATAATTATCAATTCCGAAGACCCCGAAACTCCGCCGCAGGCAAAAACCTTTTCGGCAAAAAGCTCCACCGTTACGGGTGCGCTTGAGGATATTTCCGCACGCCTTTCAAGACCCATGTTGCTGGAGCATTGCGGAATTATAGCCATAGGCGACCGAATGAACGAAAAGCGGTTTTCCGAAATATGCGATTACTGCTTTGCCGAAAACCGCATAACCCTTTCCGCATATATGATTTCCGCTCCCGACCCGGAACAGCTGCTGAGCAGCGAGCCCGAATCCTCCGCCGCTGTAGGATATGACATTATGAATATTATAGAGCAGCAGAACGCGGCGAACGGAATAAACACAAACAGCCGTTTTTTTGAGGTTGAGTCTTCAAGGGAAAGCGGTAAAAGCGCATTTTTTCTGCCGCGCTTTGAAAAAGCGGAAAGTGGCGCGGTATTCGGTGGTATAGCCGTTTTTGAACACGATAAACAGAAAGAGCTTATAAGCCGCGAAAACGTAAACGCGAACAGCCTTAAACGGATTTCAAAGAGGTGAAAAATGACGAACCGAGCCGATTATTCAAAACATTCAGCCTGTCTTGCGGCTATATTTATAATAGGCAACGCGGTAATAACGCTGCCCGATTTATATTACGGCGGTGCTGTTTTGCCGGGATTTTTCATTGCCGCCCTGCTTTCCGCCGCGGTTTACTTTATATCCTTAGTGCTTTGCCGCAGCCTTTGCGGCGGCGGAATTTTCAAACAAATACTTTTCACCGTATTTGTTTCGGCAGCGGCGGTTTACGCATTTTGGAACGGCGCACGCTGCGTACTGGATTTTTTCTCATTCGCCGATAAAATACTTCTGCCCGGCGGCGGACCTTTTGCCGTGGCGTTTATTTTTCTTTTCACGGCGGCGGTGCTGTCGGTTAAAAGGAACGACGTTATTTTAAAACTTTCGCTCATAACCGCCCCGTTTTTCGTTATAGCCGTTGTTATTTTCTTTTTGCTTACAGCAAAGGATTTTGAATTTGAAAATATCGTGTTTCATTCAATGCCGACATTTGCAGAGCTTAAAAACGGAACAACTCCCTTTCTTTTCGGAACGGCGCTGCCCGCCGCGCTTATCCCGCCGTATTTTATGCTTACAAACGAAAAGCCCCGCAAAAGCGCGGGGCTTTGGGGGCTGCTTGCGGGGATTGTAATAACCGCGCTGATATTATGCGACAGCGTTCTGCTTTTCGGCGCGCATATGTCTGCGCGGTTGCCGTTTCCGTTGGCTGCCGCCGTAAGTACGGTAACGGTCGGGGCGCTTTTTACACGGATGGACGGAATAGTATACTGCCTCTTCTTTATGTCCGCTCTTATTAAAACCGCGTTTTGCGCAAAGCTGTGCTATTTCTCTTTGCAAAGCTTGAAAAACCGTAATGGTATGTTGTAAATTAGATATTAGATGTTAGACTTTAGATGTTAGATATTAGATAGCGGCTTTGCCGCCTTTTGGCTCCCTTCTTTTGCGTTAGCAAACAGAGGGGAGCTGTCGTGCGTATGCACGACTGAGGGGTATTCTTCTAATGTCTGCCGTCTAATATCTAATTTCTAACTTGTAACAATCCCTCAGTCAAAACCTGCGGTTTTGCCAGCTCCCTTTACACAAGGGAGCCTTTTTCTGCTTAACTTTACTTATTTTTGAATATTTCAATTAAATTTATAATTGCAGCAATTTCTTTATCGTTAAGACCGGTAACGTTTACTGTTCTTTCCTGTCTTACATCAAGCAAATAATCGGTAGTAGTATGAAAAACATATGCTATTTTTGCAAGAATTTCAGGTGATGGCGACCTTTCGCCAAGCTCATAATATGAAACAGTTGACTTTGTAACTCCCAAACTGGCAGCAAGTTCCTGTTGTGTCATTCCATTTTCTTTTCTAAGCATTTTAAGCTTTTTACCGAAATCAACCATATTTGCACCTCCGTACTAATTTAGTTTACGAGTTTATTGTGCAAATTTGGTTGATTTATAAACGAAAGTAGTTGACAAAGCAAAAATAATGTAATATAATTTGTATTGCATAATAATTCCGAATTTTATACAAGATTATAATATTCAAAGAAAGCGCCTTAGCTGCAAAATCTGTGCGCGCCTATTGTGGTTATAACCGGGCGGGAAAAAATCCATTTGTTTGTGGCGGTCGAGGGGTTATAGTAGTATATCGCGCCGCCGCTCGGGTCAAGCCCGTTAATGGCATCGCGTGCGGCGGAGTAGGCGCTGTCGGCTATCGGCTCATAAAACTGGCCGTCATAAAGGCAGGAGAAAGCGCCCTTTTGGTAAATAACGCCCGAAAGCGTATCGGGAAAGGATGGGTGCTCTATGCGATTGAGTATTACCGCGCCCACCGCCACCTGACCTAAGTAGCTTTCACCCCTCGCCTCAGCGGAGATTATCCTTGCCAGCAGCTCATAATCTGCCGAGGAATATTCCCCGGCTGAAGATTCGTTTATACCGAGCGCTTTCAGCGTTGCGGGGCCCGCAATGCCGTCGGCGTCAAGTCCGTTATCCTTTTGAAAGCCGATAACGGCGTTTTTGGTGCGGGTGCCGAAAATTCCGTCAACATTATAGGTGTAGTATCCCCTGTTTTTCAGCGCCTCCTGAATTTTGCTGACCTCATCCGAGCGTGAGCCCATTTTTGAAAGCGCGGCGGCGGATACGCCGCAAAGAGCGAACAGCAGCGACAGCGTCATTATAAAAATAAAAGTGCGTTTCATTTAATATCACCCTTGCTTTTTTGTTAATATATTTCCCATGTTCCGTAAAAATTATTCGGAATTTCTTTATTTCGGCAAAAAAATCTTTAATACGGCAAGGCGCTTTGACAAAATATATGCACCGACGGCGATATAATTATTTTGAAGCATTTAAAACAAAATAATAAGAATACGGCGGTGATTAAAATTGAAGGATGTTACAAGAAACGCGCCCGCAAAAGCGCTCGGCAGTAACAGAGATCTTGCTTGCGCGGTGGCGTGGCAGGCGCTTTCGGTCATAACGGGGCTTATTGCTTCGCGCGCGGTAATTGCGGACAGGCTTGTGCCTTTCGGGCTTTCGCTTATTGCGGGAATACCCGCGGTATACGCGCCCGCGGCGGCAACTGGTGTATTTTTAGGGTATTTTATCACTCCGCTTGAAAGCGGCACATTCAGGTATACAACCGCGGTGCTTGCAATAATTGCGCTGCGGCTTTTAGCCTCTTTATCTGAAAAATTAACGAAAAAGCGGCTGCTGCCCGCAATAATATGCCTTTTTTCAAGTCTTCTGACCTCTTTTTTAACGTTGGGACTTTTTAATCCCGAAATTACCGATATATTTGCCGACGCGTGCCTCGCGGCGGGCGGAGCTTATTTTATTTCAAATTTTTTTAAGGATTATTCCGAAATTTCGGTATGCCTTTCAGCCGACGGGCTGGTATCGCTTTTCGCGTTCCTCGGTATAATGCTTACGGGGCTGCACCCGTTTACATACGGCGGAATATCGGTAGGGCACATTGCGGCGCTGGCGCTTATACTCACGGCGGCGAAATACGGCGGCGTACTTTCGGGCGCGGTAAGCGGCGCTACAGCGGCGCTCTCGCTCGTTTTCAGCGGCGCGGCGGGTGAGGTTGCGGTAATTTACGCGTTTACGGGTGTATTGGCGGGAGTTTTTTCCACATTCGGGAAATATGCCGTAACCGCAGTCCCCCTGTTTTTCGGGCTTGCTGCGGCGGCGCTTAAAATGAGCGCGCTGCAAAGCGCTTTATGCGCGGTTGAGGCTATACTCGGCGCGGCGCTTTTCCTTGCAATTCCGCGAAAGGCGGGAATATACCTCGGCAAGCTGTTTGCGGCAAGACCGAAGCTGGCTATACCGGGCGGTATAAAAAAATCGCTTGAAATGCGGCTTGATATGGCGGCAAACGCTTTGGGTGACGTTTCCGAAACGGTAGAGCAGGTGGCGGCAGAGCTTTCAAAAATAAACGCGCCCGATTTCGGCACGGTAATATCCGCCGTGGAGCAGGACGCCTGCGCGGGCTGCAAGCTGCGGCTGCACTGCTGGGAAAGCCGGCGTGACGACACCGTAACCGCGGTGCTTGATATAACAAAAGCCATAAAGGACGGCAGCACAGACCCCGCAAACGGCGCGCCCGAGGAATTTCGCGGCAGGTGCATACGGCTTTCGGGCGTGGCAAATTCGGTTTATAAGCGGTATTCCGATTATACCTCAAGAATAGCGGCGGAAAACCGAATTGACGAGGTGCGCTCGGTGGTATCGGACCAGTTTGAGGGCATTTCGGATATGCTGTACGGGCTGGCGCGGGATATTGAGGCGGACTCGCACTATGATAACACGGCGGCGGAAAAAGCCGCGGCTGCGCTTAAAAACCTTAACATACAGGTTGAAGAATGCAGCAGCCGCACCGATAAATTCGGGCGCTTAAAAATTGAGCTTAAAGTGAAAAAATCAACCGCGCCCGTAATAAACAAGCTGCAAATTATGAAACTTGTGTCGGTAGTGTGCGAGAGGGACTTTGACGTGCCTGCGGTAAACGAAACGGGAGGCGATATTTTTATAACCCTGAGCGAGCATGCGGCACTGCGGGTAGATGTGGGCGTAGAGCAGAAGTGCGCTTCCGATTCAATGATGTGCGGCGACGCCTACAGGTATTTTTTCGACGGGCACGGGCATTTTATTACCGTGCTTTCAGACGGTATGGGCACGGGCGGCAGAGCCGCAGTAGACGGCGCTATGGCTTCGGGGCTTATGTGCCGGCTTTTAAAGGCGGGCTTCGGGTTTGACTGCTCGCTTAAAATTCTTAATTCCTCAATGCTTTTCAAATCCACCGATGAATCGCTTGCAACGGTGGATATTGCAAGCATTGACCTGTATAACGGTCAGGTCGAGCTTTACAAGGCGGGCGCGGCGCCCACGGTAATACGCCGCTCGGGCAAGACCGGCAAGGCTGAAAGCACCTCGCTGCCTGCGGGAATACTGCGCGACGTGCGGTTTGATAAAGCCACCGTTAAATGCCGCGAGGGCGATATAGTGGTAATGATGTCGGACGGTGCCGCCTTTGAGGGGTGCGACTGGATAAGAGCCGAGCTTGAAAAATGGCAGGGCGGAACCGCGCAGGAGCTTTCCGAACGGCTTTGCGAGGGCGCGCACAGGCGGCGCAGCGATAACCACGAGGACGATATAACCGTTATAACGGCGGTGCTTAAAAAATCCGTATAAAAAAATCTTGAAATTTTTTCCGCTTTGTGTTATACTTCCTTTAAGGTTTAAGGGAGTAGCTGACGGTCGGGCTTTCGGCCGCTGCAAAATGCGTCAATACACGGCTTTTGCCCGCGTTTGCATTAAACAGCAAGACTTTTACCGTACATACACTGTGCGGTAAAAGTCTTTTTTTAAATCTATTTTATAAAAGGTGTTGGTAAAAAAAATGTCATTGAGCGATTTTGGTTTCTTAGTGCAAAACTTTGCGGAACTGCTTGACTGGCGGTATGTTGTAATGTGGGCTATCGGCGGAATACTCATATTCCTCGCGATAAAGTACGAAATGGAGCCCACCCTGCTTTTACCCCTCGGTTTCGGAACAATACTTGTAAACATTCCGTTTTCGGGCGCGGTGGATAGGCTTTTTGACGGAAAGCTGCAGGAAGGCGCGCTTTCAACGCTTTACAAGGCGGGTATAGAAAACGAGCTTTTCCCGCTTATACTGTTTATAGGTATAGGCGCTATGATTGATTTCGGTCCCCTGCTTTCAAACCCTAAGCTGATGATTTTCGGCGCGGCGGCGCAGTTCGGAATATTCTTCACCTTCTGTGCGGCATCGATGTTCTTCGATTTAAACGATGCGGCTTCGATAGGCATTATAGGCGCGGCGGACGGTCCTACCGCGATTGTAGTATCTCAAAAGCTCAATTCGGCTTATCAGGGCGCAATAATGGTAGCTGCGTATTCTTATATGGCGCTGGTGCCCATAATTCAGCCGCCCGTAATAAAGCTGCTCACCACCAAAAAGGAGCGGCTTATAAGAATGCCGTATCACGATAAAAAGGTATCCAAACTCACAAAAATCCTCTTTCCCATTGTTATAACCGTTGTGGCGGGTATGGTAGCGCCCGAGTCGGTTTCGCTTATCGGTTTCCTTATGTTCGGCAACCTGCTGCGCGAGTGCGGGGTGTTAAACTCCCTTTCGGAAACGGCGCAAAACGTGCTTGCAAACCTTATTACCATATTCTTAGGAATTACAATAGCAACCCAAATGCAGGCGGAAAAATTCCTCAGAGCAGATACGCTTTTAATACTGGGTCTCGGGCTTTTCGCGTTTGTGTTTGATACAGCGGGCGGCGTGCTTTTCGCTAAATTCCTCAACCTGTTTTTAAAGAACAAGGTAAACCCCATGATAGGCGCGGCGGGTATTTCCGCTTTCCCGATGTCCGGGCGCGTTGTTCACAAAATGGGGCTTAAAGAGGACCCGCAGAACTTCCTGCTTATGCACTCCATAGGCGTCAACGTATCAGGTCAGATAGCCTCTGTTATAGCGGGCGGACTGATACTCAATTTCTTCTTATAAGGGGGAGCAATAATTATGAACTTCAATCCTATGAATTTTGTTACCAACCTGCGCTACCTTGCCGTGGGAATGATAAGCATTTTCGCGGTTATAGGGGTAATTGTGCTTATTACCGTTATTCTCAATAAGATATTTACCAAAAAAGACTGACATTGAAAGTGCGGTGAATTGCTATGGAGCTTGACCCTAAAACCACCAAAAAAATACTGTTTTTCATCGCTTTCGGGGCGGTGTGCTTTGCCGCGGTTACAAATTTCGGAAAAGTCATATCGGTGCTGGGCGGGGTAATTTCGGTATTCCGCCCGGTTATTACCGCGCTTTGCATTGCCTTTGTTCTCAACGTTCTTTTATCGTCGCTTGAAAATAAAGCCTTTGCTTTTATGGATAAAAGTAAGCGCGGTTTTGTAAAAAAAGCGAAAAGACCGCTTTGCCTTACCCTTACATATCTTATAGCGCTGGGGCTTATAGTGCTGCTTATTTCGGTTATAATTCCCGATGTTATAGATACCTGCGTAAACCTTGCCGAAAAGCTGCCCGCGCTTATGAACGACGTGCGGGTATTTACCGAGGATACGCTTGAAAAATTCAATTTATCGCAAAATTTCATACCGAATATAGAAATTGACTGGACTAAAGCGGCAAACGCCATTAAGGATTATCTTGTAAATTACTCCGACCGCATTTTCGGCAGCGCGTTCAGTATTACCACCTCGGTCTTCTCGGGTGTTTACAACGCGGTGTTCAGCGTTATGATATCGGTTTACATTCTTGCCTGCAAGGAGAAAATAGGGCGGTTTACGGTAAAATGCATTGACGCGTTCGCGCCGAAAAATTTAACCGCCGCGGTTTATCACGTTTCTTCCCTTACATACGGCTGCTTTGCAAAATTTATAGGCGGGCAGCTAACCGAATCGGTAATTCTCGGCGTGCTTTGCTTTATTGGTATGACGGTATTCCGTTTCCCCAACGCCACCGTAATTTCGGTGTTTATCTGCGCTACCTCGCTTATACCCATAGTGGGGGCTACACTGGGCGTTATTGTGGGTTTTCTGCTTATCTTTATTTCAAGCCCCGTAAAGGCGCTGCTTTTCATTGTGTTCTTTGTGGTGCTGCAGCAGCTTGAAGGCTCGCTAATTTACCCGCGCGTTGTGGGTAAATCGGTGGGGCTGCCCGGCGTAATAGTGGTTTGCGCCGTTTTGGTGGGCGGTAATATAGGCGGAATTTTCGGCGCGCTTGTAAGCGTGCCCACCTCGGCGGTGCTTTATATTCTTTTAAAAGAGGCGGTTGAGCGCCGAACGCCGAAAGAAATTACCGAAAATGAGTAGCATATAAAAACTTTTTATTGACAGATGTATGTAATTTGAGGTATAATCTTAAATTGATAGGTTATGGCTTTTATTTTCTTCGCCCTTTAGGGCGCGCCTGACCGCCAACGTGTTAATTAAGGAGGGTTTATAAATGAAAAGGACATATCAGCCGAAAAAGCTGCACCGTAAAAAGGAGCATGGCTTTTTAAAGCGCATGGCGACTTCCAACGGCCGCAAGGTGCTCGCTCGCCGCAGAGCAAAGGGCAGAAAGCAGTTGACATACTAAAGCAGCCGGAGAGCGGCGGCTTTGTCGGCGCTCTCACGGGTGGGAACTACGCCCGCAGAATTTGAGCCACTTCTATGTGGCTTTTCATTTTATTGAGACTATGAAAAGTATTTCTAAGCTAAAAGAGAATTATGAGTTTCGCCGCGCCTATAAAAAGGGAAAATCCTTTGTGTCGCCGTTCCTTATTATTTATGCGACAAAGAACCGCCGCGGCGGAACGCGTCTCGGTATAACTGCCGGGAAAAAAATAGGCGGCGCCGTTCAGCGCAACCGCGCCAAAAGGGTTATAACCGCCGCTTTCAGAGAGTGTCTTCCGGGAATAGAGCCCGGGTATGATTTTGTTATTGTAGCAAGAACCCGCATACTTGAAATTAAAAGCACCGCCGCCGCGCAGACTATGAAAAATCTGCTTTCCCCGGCGGGTATTTACGATTATGATAAGCAAAATATTGATAAAGCTGATTGAGCTTTACCGTAAAAATATTTCTCCGCGCAAAATTCCATGCTGCCGCTTTACGCCCACCTGCTCGGCGTATGCTATTGAGGCAATAAAAAAGCGCGGGGCGTTTGTCGGAACACTTTTAAGTATTTGGAGAATTTTAAGGTGCAATCCGCTCTGCAAGGGCGGGTATGACCCCGTGCCCGAAAAACGGGCGAAAAAGACTGAAAAAAACTAACCACAGCCGCCAGGCGGCTTGAACGGACGGTGCGTTAATGCAAGCATTATTTAATATTATAAACATTCCATTCGGTTGGGTGCTCGAGTTTCTTTCGGGCATTTTCGGCGGAAATTTCGCCGCCGCTGTTTTTGCGTTTACACTTATAATCAACCTTATTCTTATTCCGCTGAGCATAAAGAGCCAGAAATCCTCGGTTCAGCAAATGCGCATTAAGCCGAAATTAGATGAGCTTAAAAAGAAATACGGCGACGATAAGCAGAAGTACAGCGAGGCTATGCAAAAGCTGTATCAGGAGGAAAATGTATCTATGTCGGGCGGCTGCCTGCCTATGATTTTGCGCCTGGTGCTTATGATGAGCATTTACTACCTTATTATGTCCCCGCTCACCTATATGTCCCATGCGAATAAAACGCAGGTTACAAACGTTACTACAGCCATAAGCGAAAGCCTTACCGACCTGCAAAAAAACAACGAAGAAGAATACAAAAAAATAACCGACGAAATCTCCTGGAAAAAGGGAGGCAACAACGAGCTTAGTATAGTTAAAATTATACGCGAAAAGCCCGAGGTTATAAAGGAGCTGCTCTCCGATGAGGAATACGCGAAAATAGAAAACGACCTTAAATCAATTACAGCAGCTGATGAAAAGGCGAATGTAGACTATTCCTTCTTCGGAATAGACCTAACCCAGACGCCTAAATTTTCATTTGATATTTTCCATAACGCGCAGCTTATTTGGGTAATGCCGATTATGGCGTTTTTAGCGCAAATGCTCACAAGCGCGCTGTCGCTTATTATGCAGAAAAAGCTCAACCCCGATTCACCCAATATGGCGGGAATGATGCTCACAATGCCGCTGCTCTCCCTGTTTATCGGTTTCACGCTGCCGGGCGGCGTTGCGTTCTACTGGGCGTGCTCATCGCTTATAGGCGGGTTTATACAGGTAGGCGTTCAGCAGTTCTACGGCCCGCAGCGTATGCTCGCCCGCGAGCGCGTAAAGGAGCTTACAAAGCAGTGTGATTTTGAGGCTCAGCAAATGAAAAAAACCGAACAGGCAAATTTAAACGGTGAAAAAACAGAATAAAAACGCCGCGGTGTGAAATTGCACCGCATATAAGGAGGATTTTTCTTGATAAAGGAAGCAAGAGGATACGGCAATACCATAGACGAGGCAAGAGAAAATGCCGTTGCAATGTTAAACGCGTCGGAAAACGACGATATTCAGTTTGAGGTTATAGCAACCCCTAAGAAAAAAACGCTCGGAATTTTCGGCGGAAGAAAGGCGGAGGTGCGCGTTTTTGTGGAGCTGCCCGATGAAAAGCCCGCAAAACAGAAGCGCCCGCAGCCGAAAAAAGAAATAAAACCCGCAAAACAGGCTGAAAAACCCTTTAAAGAAGAAAAAGCGCAGGAGCCCAAGGCTGAGAAAAAAGCCGCCCCTGCCGCAAAACCCGAAAAGCCGCAAAGGCCCGACCCGACAGAGGGCTTCGGCGAGCTGAAAGAAACAAGCGAGCTGCCCGCAGATTCAAAGGCTGCCCGCGCTGTAAATTATTTAAGGGCTATACTCGATAACCTCGGCTGCTCCGATATAACAATGAAAGCCGCAGCCAAGGAAAACGCCGTGCTTATAAGCCTTGAGGGCGAGTCGGTGGGCGTTATAATCGGTCACAGGGGCGAAACCCTTGATTCAATTCAGTATTTAACCAGCCTTGCCGCAAGCAACGGCGGCGGATATTTCAAGGTTACCATAAACATAGGCAACTACCGCGAAAAGCGCGAGGAGGCGCTTGTTAACCTTGCAAAGCGCGTTTCCGAGCAGGTTATAAGAACCGGCCGCAGCCGCAGCCTTGAGCCTATGAATCCTTATGAGCGCAGAATAATTCACACCGCCGTGCAGGAAATTGACGGCGTGGTTTCCACCTCGTTCGGCGAGGGTGCCGCGCGCCGCGTTGTAATAGGCGTTGAGGGCGGCGAAATGCGTCCCCCCAGAAGAGGCGGCAGAGATTCGCGCGACGGTGGTCGCCGCAGACCTTCATCATCAAGAACAACCTCTGCCCCCGCACCGAACAGAGAGCCGAAAAAGGATAATGACGCTCCTCTTTACGGCAAAATCAACTGATTTTAAAATTTAAAAATTCTTAACGGATTGATTTCAATTATCGGGCAACAATAATATTGAGACTCATATGTTGTTCTGAATTTTTGTACGGGGAGTGCGTTTTTTGGAAAAGTTTGTAATAAACGGCGGGCGCCCGCTGCACGGCGAGGTTCGCATAAGCGGCGCGAAAAATGCCGCCGTTGCCATTCTTCCGGCGGTTTTGCTTTCTGACGGTCCTTGCGTTATAGAAAATCTTCCTGATATATCCGATGTTTCCACCATTCTTAAAACCATGCAGTCTTTGGGCGCACAGATAAGAATGATAAATAAATCTACCGTGGAAATTGACCCGCGCCATGTAAATTCATTTGTTGTTTCCAAAAAAATGGCAGAGGGAATGAGGGCTTCAAGCTATTTTCTCGGCGCGCTTTTGGGCAGAATGTTACGCGCCCGCGTAGCACCGCCCGGCGGCTGTGATTTCGGCGTTCGCCCTATTGACCAGCACATAAAGGGCTTTGAGGCGCTGGGCGCCAAAATGACCATAGAAAACGGAATGGTTGACGCAAAGGCAATGTCGCTTACCGGCTGCCTTATTTATCTTGACGTGGTATCCGTCGGGGCGACGATAAATATAATGCTGGCTGCCGCTAAGGCGGACGGTCTTACAATTATAGAGAACGCCGCGCGCGAGCCGCACATAGTGGATCTTGCCAACTTTTTAAACTCAATGGGCGCAAACATAATGGGCGCGGGCACCGGCGTTATTAAAATACGCGGCGTTAAGCACCTAAGCGGCGCTGATTACAGCATTATTCCCGACCAGATTGAGGCGGGAACATATATGGCGGCGGCAGTAGCCACGCGGGGCGATATACTTGTAACAAACGTAACGCCTAAGCACCTTGAATCAATTATAGCCAAGCTGCGCGAAACAGGCGCGGAAATTACCGAATTTGATGAATCGGTGCGCGTTAAAATGACGCGCCGCCCGCGCAAATGCAACATTAAAACAATGCCACACCCCGGTTTCCCAACCGATATGCAGCCGCAAATAGCGGCGGTTTTAAGCATTGCCGAGGGTACAAGCATAATAACCGAAGGCGTGTGGGACAGCCGTTTCAGGTATGTTGAGCAGCTCACCTTTATGGGCGCGGATATTCAGGTGGACGGCAAAATGGCGGTTATAACCGGCGTTGAAAAGCTAAAGCCCTCCCCCGTGCGCGCGGTTGACCTGCGTGCCGGCGCCGCAATGATAATTGCGGGGCTTTCGGCTGAGGGAACAACCGAAATTGAAGAAATTGACCATATTGACCGCGGCTATGAAAATGTGGTTGAAAAGTTCTCCGCCCTTGGCGCGGATATAAAGCGCGTTAAAACCTTTGATAGCTTTCAGGCTTTAAAGCAAGCTTAAATTATAATTCGTAATGCGGAATTCGTAATGCGGAATTATTATTACAGTGTAAAATAGCTCCCGCAAATAATGGGGGCTATTTTTAATTTTTAAATTCGGGAGTAAAGAAATGTCGAAAATATGTCCGCTTTTCAGCGGGTCTACCGGCAACAGTACATATATAGAGGGTTCTACCGGCGCCGTTCTTACCGACGCGGGCGCTTCCTGCAAAGCCCTTACCGCCGCAATTCAAAACGCGGGCGGCGAAATTGAAAAAATAGTGGCGGTGGTTATAACTCACGAGCATATAGATCACATAAAGGGTTTAAAGCCCCTGCTTAATGCGGCTAAAGGCGCCGTGCTTATATCCTCTGCCGAAACCCTTGAGACCCTTGCCGCCACTGACAAAATACCGCCGCACACCAAAACCTCGGCGATAGAAAACGAAACGTTTGAGGCAGGCGGTATAGGCATATCCCGCTTTGCCACAAGCCACGACGCGGTCTCCCCCGGCGGGTACTGCTTTTTAATGCCCGACGGGCGGAAAATTTCCGTTTGCACCGATCTCGGCATTATGACCGATACCGTGCGCAGCGCCATTGCGGGCAGCGATGCGGTGCTTTTAGAATCAAATTACGATATTGATATGCTCAAAAAAGGCCCCTACCCTGCTGAGCTTAAAATGCGCATAATGTCAGACCGCGGGCATTTATCCAATAATGCCTGCGCCGCCGAGCTGGCGGGGCTTTTAAAAAGCGGCACAACGCGGTTTATTTTGGGGCATTTAAGCAGGAACAACAACACCCCGCTTTTAGCGCTTTCTTGCGCTAAAAACGCGCTTGCAAGCGCGGGCGCGGTGGTCGGTTCGGACTGCATTTTAGAGGTCGCAGCCCCCAAAAATAACGGGGTGACGGTTTTATGATGAAAGTAACCCTTATAGCCCCCGAGGGGCTTAAAGAAAAATATTTGCGCGAGGCGGCAGATGAATATATAAAGCGGCTGCGCGGCTTTTGCAATTTGAAAATTGCGGAGTTTTCGCCCTTTAAGCTACCCGAAAAACCGAACAGCGCGCAAATAGCCGCCGCGCTTGACCGCGAGGCGGAGCAAATTTTAAAGAAAATTCCCGAGGGCAGCCGCACAGCCGCCCTTTGCATTGAGGGGAAAATGCTTTCAAGCGAGGAATTAGCCGCCGAAATACGCGCGGCGGATAACTCGGGCACGCCCTTTACCTTTATAATAGGCAGCTCGCACGGGCTTGCCGAGCAGGTGAAAAAAACCGCCGATATGCGGCTTTCATTTTCCAAAATGACCTTTCCGCACCAGCTTTTCAGGGTGCTGCTGCTTGAGCAGCTTTACCGCGCATATAAAATCAATTCGGGCGGCGCATACCATAAATAAAATTGTTGATAACAGCGTATTTTCCTGTTATAATTAAAAATAGTAAATCACAGGGGGAATATAAAATGGCAAAGGTTATTCTGCTGGCGCACACGCCGAACCCCGAGCACACGGTTGCGGCGGCGGCAAAGCTGTGTTACAGCAGCTCGGATATAACAGGGCTTACCGACAGCCTGACCGACGAAAAGGCGGCGGCATTTGTAGAAATGCTTTCGGAAATAGGGCACGAAAGCCCCATTGAGCACGCAAGCTTCACTTTCGGTATTGAGGGGGTTTCGCGCTCGCTTTTGGCACAAATAACAAGGCACAGAATGGCGTCCTTCTCGGTGAAAAGTCAGCGCTATGTGCGCGAGGGCAGCTTCGGCTATGTTACCCCGCCCGAAATTGCGGCAGACCCCGAGGCTAAAAAGCTTTACGATGAAATAATGGCGGAGGACCAGAGAAAATACGACCGCCTTGCCGAAATTTTAAAGGAAAAGCATATAAAAACCTTTATGGCAGAGGGTAAGGACGAAAAGACAGCGACCCGCCTTGCCGAGAAAAAGGCGATTGAGGATGCGCGCTTTGTGCTGCCCAACTCCTGCGAGACGCAGATGGTTATGACAATGAACGCCCGCTCGCTTAAAAATTTCTTCCGTATTCGTTGCTGCAACAGGGCGCAGTGGGAAATAAGGGATATTGCCGACCAAATGCTGGCGCTGGTGTCTGCTGTGGCGCCCGAGCTTTTCAAAAACGCGGGTCCTGCCTGCGTTTGCGGCGCTTGCTCCGAGGGTAAAATGTCCTGCGGAAGGGCGGACGAGGTGCGCCGCCATATAGGAGAGCTTAAAAACAATGGGTAGGCTTATAGTAATTGAGGGGCTGGACGGCAGCGGAAAATCCACCCAACTGGAGCTTTTGCCGAAAAAGCTGAAAGCACGCGGAACAGACTGCCGCACGGTTTCTTTCCCGCAGTATGAAAGCGATTCGAGCGCTCTTGTAAAAATGTATCTGCGCGGCGATTTCGGCACTCACCCCGACGATGTAAACCCCTATGCCGCCTCTGCCTTTTACACGGTGGACAGGTACGCCTCTTATAAATCCGTTTGGGGCGATTATTACAAGGCGGGCGGAACGGTGGTTGCGGGGCGGTACACCACCTCTAACGCCATTCATCAGGCCTCAAAATTAAGCCCCGATAAATGGGAGCCGTTTCTTGATTGGCTTTATGATTTTGAGTATAACAAAATAGGTATTCCGCGACCCGACAGGGTAATATTTTTGGATATGCCGATTGAAGTGTCGCAGCGGCTTTTAAACC
The DNA here is from genome assembly GCA_900547305.1 of uncultured Oscillospiraceae bacterium. Taxonomy (GTDB): domain Bacteria; phylum Bacillota; class Clostridia; order Oscillospirales; family Acutalibacteraceae; genus UBA737. The sequence goes on from URGH01000038.1 coordinate 19,865, forward strand.
GCCGCTACTCAGAGGACGGCGGCAAAAAGGATATTCACGAAAGCGACGTTGAATACCTTGAAAACTGCCGTAAAGCGGCGCTTTTCACGGCGGAATATTCGGGCTGGATAACCGTGCCCTGCGCTAAGGACGGCAAGCCGCGCGGAATTGAGGATATATCAGACGAAATACTTGAAAGGGTGCTTTAATATGGTATATATTTTTTTAGCAAACGGCTTTGAAGAATGTGAGGCGCTGGCTCCCGTTGATATTCTGCGGCGCGGCGGAATAAAGGTTAATACCGTCGGCGTGGGCGGCAGTGAAATAACCGGCGCGCACGGAATAAGGGTCAGCTGCGATATAGGCGAAAACGAAATTAAAAAAAGCGATATGCGGGCGGTAATACTGCCGGGCGGAATGCCCGGCACGCTCAACCTTGAAAAAAGCGCGGCGGTGCAAAAAGCGCTTGATTATGCCGCCGAACGGGGCTTGATTATCGGCGCGATATGCGCGGCGCCCTCGGTGCTGGGGCACAAGGGGCTTTTAAAGGGCAAAAAAGCCACCTGTTTCCCCGGGTTTGAAAAGGACCTGATAGGCGCTGAATTTACAGAAGTGCCCGCCGTGCGCGACGGCAATATTGTAACCGCCTGCGGCGCGGGAGCGGCTTTTGATTTCGGCTTTTTGCTGCTTGAAACGCTTTCGGGCAATAAGGCGGCAGCCGAGGAACTGAAAAAAACAATGCTTTATAAAAAATAATTTTGCGGAGAGGAAAACAATGGACGAAAAAAATCCCGATATTACCCCCGAAAATAATGAAAACAATAATACATTTGAAGACGATTTTGTAATAGGCAAGGGCTTTGAAATAAGCGAAGAGCCCATATTGCCCGAGCCGAAAAAACGTGGTGCCAAGCACTCTGCGGGCAAAAATACACTTAAAAACATAATTTGGATTCTTTGCATAGTGGTAGTGTCGGTAGGGCTTGCTTTCGGCATAATTTTTGCGGGAGCGGACTATATGGGCATAGGCTTCGGCAGGGGCAAGGACTGCGAGGTAGTAATAGAGCAGGGAATGTCAACCGGACAGATAGCCGAGCAGCTAAAGGAGTGCGGCGCGGTTAAAATACCCATGCTTTTCAGGGTATACGCAAAGCTTAAGCACTACGACGGCAAGTTTAAATACGGGCTTTACACCTTTAATAACGAGGCGGGTTATGAGGCGCTTTCGGTTATGCTTATAGAGGAGGGCGCAAAGGCGAACAGCATTAAGGTGACCATACCCGAAATGTCCTCGGTTGATGATATTGCGAAAATTCTTGAAGAAAAGGGCATTTGCAAAAAAGCCGATTTTATCGATGAGGTTCAGCACGGCAGCTTTGATTACGATTTTGTAAAGGCTATACCCACCGAAAAGGTCTATTATCGGCTTGAGGGCTACCTTTTCCCCGAAACATATAATTTTTACTCGTACGATTCCAAGGAGTGTGCACACTTGGCTATTGACCGTATGCTTAAAACACTTGACAGCAAGCTGACCGAGGGTGTGCGGGCTAAAATATCCAAAAGCGGCTACACGCTGCACGAGGTTATGACCTTAGCCTCAATAGTAGAGCTTGAGGCGGGCGGCAGCCCCGAGGAAATGCCGAATGTGGCGGCGGTGTTCTACAACCGCCTAAAGAGCGATGAATACCCGAAGCTGCAATCCTCCCCCACACAGAAATATCCCTACGGCTCGGGCAAGTACGATACCTATAAATCGGACGGATTACCGCCCGGACCCTTGTGCTCGCCGAGCGAAAACTCCATAAAAGCGGCAGCCGACCCAACTGCGAATTTCGATTACTACTACTTTGTGACCGACGCTAAAATGAAGTTTTACTATAACAAAACCTTAACCGAGCACAACAACACGATAAACCGACTTAAAAGGGAGAACAACTGGATTGGCGATAAATAAAATTCCCGAGCTTTTGTGCCCTGCGGGTGACCTTACGCGGCTTTGCGCCGCCGTCGATTACGGCGCTGACGCGGTGTACCTTGCGGGTGAGGAATTCGGTATGCGCACCGCTGCTGCGAATTTCGGCGAGGAAGACCTGAAAAAGGGCATAGAATACGCCCATAAGCACGGCGTAAAGGTGCATATTGCCTGCAATGTTATACCGCACAATGAGGAAATAGCCCGCCTGCCCGATTTTTTAAAAACCGTAAACGCTTTGGGGGCGGACGCGCTTATAGCGGCGGATATAGGCACAATAGGGCTTATAAAAAAATATGCGCCCGATACAGCGCTGCACGTTTCGGTGCAATCGGGCATATGCAATTACGAAACGGCGAACGCGTTTTACAATATGGGCGCTGAAAGGGTGGTTTTGACAAGAGAGCTTTCTCTTGCGGAAATTGCGGAAATACGTGCGAAAACCCCGCAGGACTTGGAGCTTGAAGCCTTTGCGCACGGCGCTATGTGCGTTTCGTTTTCGGCAAGATGCCTGCTTTCAAGCTATATGACCGGGCGGGACGCAAACCGCGGCGACTGCGCGCAGCCCTGCCGCTGGAGCTATTCGCTTATGGAGGAAAAGCGCCCGGGACAGTATTTTGATATTACCGAGACCGATAAGGGCACATATATTTTAAACGCGAACGACCTTTGTATGGCGGAGCAGCTTGATAAAATGGCAGCCGCCGGGGTAGACAGCATAAAAATTGAGGGCAGGGCGAAATCGCACTATTATGTGGCCGTTACCGCAAACGCCTACCGCGGCGCGCTTGACAGCCTGAAAACTGCCGACGGCGATTGGAAATGCCCCGAATGGGTGACAGAAGAGCTTAATAAAATAAGCCACAGAACCTATTCCACAGGCTTTTACTTCGGTACGCCGCAAAATGCGCAAACCTATCAAAACGCGGGGTACATACGTGATTATTCCGTGGCGGCAATAGTAGAGGGTTACGAAAACGGCTGCATTACAGCCGTGCTTAAAAATAAATTTTTGCGCGGGCAGGAGTTTGATTGCTTAGAGCCGGGTAAACCGCCTTTTACCGTTTCGGCAAATACGCTTTTCGACGGCGACGGAAACGAAATTGAGGTTGCTCCCCACCCGATGATGAAACTGAAAATTCCCTTTGACCGACCTGTAAAGCCCGGCGCAATGCTCAGAATGAAGTATTAAAAAAACACCTTGCGTCAATAATAATGGCGTGAGGTGCTTTTTTATGTCTGATACGGGTTTCGGTGCAGTTTTTGCAAAGCGGGCTGCTATTTCGTTTTTCATTTGCGTGGTTTTGTTTTTCAGCTGTATTTTAAGGGTGGCGGTGTCCGCTCTGACGGATTATTCCGCTGTTTTAAACCGACAAAGCAGCTATCGGCTTACCGTGGGCAAGCTGCGCGGCACGATATACGACAGAAATACGGTGCCGCTTACCAACGCCGAAAGCAAAATTATAGCCGCCGTATCGCCTACGCCCCGAGCAGTTACGGCTATAAGCGGAGTACTCTACGGCGACGAGCTGCAAGGTGTGCTTGAAAAGCTTAAAGGCGGCAAGCCCGTGCTTTGCGAGGTTCCGCAGGAAATAGATTGCGACGGCATTGCCTGTATGCGGGTATACACGCATAATTCCGCCGATACGCCCGCAATTCACCTTTTGGGCTACACCGATTCGGATTTTCGCGGTATGGCGGGAATAGAAAAAGCCTATGAGGATATTTTGTACTCTGAAAAAGAGGCGGCTTTTGTATACACAAAGGACGGCAAGGGCGATATTTTGGCGGGAGTAAAGCCCGTAGCGGAAAACGACAGCGCGGTTACGGCAGGCGGCGTGGTTACAACGCTTGATATAAACATTCAAACGTCGGCGGAAAAAGAAGCTGAGGCAATAGAGGCGGGCGCGGTTATAA
>URGH01000039.1 GCA_900547305.1 uncultured Oscillospiraceae bacterium
GGTCAAAGAAAATTCGCGCTCCAAGCGAATATTTTCTTTGGGTACCGCAAGAGTAAGGAGTGCAGTCCGAAAATCTCTGATTTTCGAGCGAGCGGCATTCCCGTCCAAGGCGTGGCGAATTTTTCGCCACGCCTGCAATGTTCGGAGAAAAATATATGGAATATGAAATCAGGCGCTCCGCGCGCAAAACCGTCGCTTTGGAAATTACCGACCGCGCCGCACTGCTTGTAAGGGCGCCGCTTAAAATGAGCGACCGCGAAATTGAAGGATTTGTTTTGAAATACAGAGGTTGGGCAGAGGAAAAGCTTAAAACCGCGCAAAAAAGAGCCGAGCACGAGCAAAGCATTACCGAGCGTGAAAAGGAGCTGCGCGAAAAAGCCGAACACCTTTTGCCGGAGCTTACGGCAAGGTATTCGGCTGTTATGGGGCTTAAACCCGCATCGGTTAAAATCACGTCCGCCAAAAAGCGCTTCGGCTCCTGCAGCGGAAAAAACGGTATCTGCTTTTCGTGGCGGCTTATGGCGTATCCCCTGCCCGCAATAGAGTATGTTGTGGTGCATGAGCTGGCGCATATTAAGCACCATAATCACAGCGCGGCGTTTTACGCGCTTATTAAGCGGTACATGCCCGATTACAAAAGCCGTCAGGCCCTTTTAAAAAAGCCCGAATAATTATTTTTCGGCACAATCGCTGCAAACTCCGTAAAGCACGCTGCCCTCGCAGCGCAAAGCAAAGCCGTGGCTTTTAAGCAAATGCTCCTTTATTTCCCGCATAAATCCGCACTCTAAGTGCATCACCTTTCCGCAGCGAACGCATTTTATATGTATATGCTCGTCGCAATTCTGTCTGCTGCCTATAAATCTGTAAACCGATTTTCGGGTATTTTCATCGGTAAATTTAAGCACCTGCCGCTCTGAGCTTAATCTGTTAAGACAGCGGTAAACGGTAGCGGGATTAACGGCGGCATTTTTTCCTTTTAAATAATTTATAATATCGGCGGCGCTCGCGGTATCCTCTCCGCGGCTTGCGAGATAATCCAGAATTTCCTTACGCGCCTTTGTGGAATAGCCTTGCTTTTCGGGCATAAACATCTGTCCTTTCAAAAATATTATAAACTAAAACCCGAAATATTGCAATAAGTATTGATTTTACCTTTAATATATATTATAATCTAAAAAAAATATAGGGAAGTGCTGTAAATGGAACTTAAAAACATATTTGATATTGACGGCGAAAAACCGCTTGATAACATACCGTCGGACGGCGGATACACCGCGATATTCCGCACGGTAGCCTGCGTGGGCGACAGCCTTTCGTCGGGCGAATTTGAGGCGGATAACGGAAATGGCGGCAGCAGCTGGCACGATATGTATGAATATTCGTGGGGTCAGTTTATCGGCCGTATGTGCGGAAGCAAGGTCTACAATATGTCCCGCGGCGGAATGTCGGCTAAGGAATATTGCGAAACCTTTGCCGATGCAAACGGCTACTGGAACCCGAAATACGCGTCGCAATGCTACATTATCGCCCTCGGCGTCAACGACCTTTTCGGTCTTAAACAGGATGTCGGCACCTGCGGCGATATTGACTCGGATAATCCCGAGGATAAAAAAACCTTTGCGTTTTATTACGCACAGATAATAGAAAGGCTGAAAAAAATTCAGCCCCGCGCGAAATTCTTTCTTATGACAATGCCGCGCGAAAATGACAGCGAACAATCGCGTGAACTTAAAGTAAAGCACCGCGAATTACTCCGTTCATTTGCGGAAAAGTACGATAATACATATGTGATTGATCTGTTTGAGTACGCCCCCGTATATGATGATGAATTTAAAGAAAAATTCCATATGCGCGGTCATATGAACCCAGCAGGTTACCTGCTTACGGCAAAAATGACGGCGGCTTATATCGACTTTATAATCCGCCATAATATGCAGGATTTCAAAGAGGTCGGCTTTATAGGCACCGACCTGCACGCTTAAAAACTCCGCACAGTAAATCGCCCCATCTCCCGTTATTTACGGGAGATGGGGCGATTTTGACATATAAGCTATAGCCGAAGCTATCAGTTAAGCCCGAAGCTTACCGACAGAGCCTTATCCACAAGCCCCATGGAACCGTTATCAAGGCAGCCCATTTTTTCTTTAAGGCGCTGTTTATCTATGGTTCTTACCTGCTCCAATAAAACTATCGAATCCTTGGCAAGCCCGCAGCCGTCGGCGTTTACGGAAATATGCGTAGGAAGATTGGTTTTATCGCGCTGGCTGGTTATTGCGGCGGCTATAACCGTAGGGCTGTATTTATTGCCCACATCGTTCTGTATTATAAGTACAGGTCGCACGCCGCCTTGCTCGGAGCCCACAACAGGGCTTAAATCGGCATAGTATATTTCTCCCCGCTTTATATTCATTTTTATTTCACACTCCGCTTAAATACTGGTAGGTTCGGCTCTCACCAGCCTAACCTGATTTTATTTTTACCTGTATTTACAGAATTTAATCAAACAAAATTTATTTGTCCGATAACATTTTATGTTTTTCCATGCGGATTGTTACACAAGTATGATACATAGCGGGCGGGTCGGGAAACAGTAAATCGGGGCATGTTCTATATTTCATCCAAAAGCCTTATAACAGAGCATTTAAGCACCCTTGCAAGGTGCACAAGCTCAATGTCGGTTACAAATCTTTTGCCGCATTCTATTCTCTGAACGGCGTTTTTATCTATATCCAACCCGTCAAGCTGCAATAAATCGGCAAGTTTACGTTGGGAAATATTCATTTCTTTTCGTAAAACATATATATTTTTACCGCAAATATTATTTAACCCCTCTGAATTTTTGTTTATAAACATATATTTTTTCTCCTTTTGACATTTAGTGCTTGTCAACAGAAAAATTATATGCTATAATAAATTAAAATATGACATTCACTGAATGTCATTTGTGGAGGGAATAATATGGAAACAACGGAAAAAACAAAATTTTGTAAGCATTGCGGCGCAAAAATACCCGAAGACGCCGTTCTTTGTACTGCCTGCGGCAGGCAGGTAGAAAAGCTGGAGGGTGAAAATTCCCCCAATATAATTATTAACAATTCAAATTCCTCGCAAAATGTAAATACAAATACCAATGTGGGCGGTTTCGTTGCGGGCAAGCTGCGTAACAAGTGGGTGGCGCTGGCTCTCTGTGTTTTCGGCGGATTTTTCGGTCTTCATAAATTTTACGAGGGTAAAATCGGAATGGGAATACTCTATATATGTACTTTGGGGTTATTCTATATCGGACCGATAGTTGATTTTATAGTTATTCTTACAAAGCCCAATCCGTATATACCGTGATATTAAAGGCATAGCCCTTTAATATATGCCGGCTTTGCCGGTTTCTTATACAGAACCCCTTATCTGTATAAGAGAATATGCCGGGAGCGTTTATCTCCCGGCATATTTGTTAAAGACTCCCTTTTTTGTGTTAGCAAATAGAAGGGTATTTAAACAAGTTTGAAAATTTTATGGTAATTTAGTCCGTAACAACCCCTCCGTCATAGCTTACGCATGACACCTCCCCTTACACAGGGGAGGCAGTCAGGCTCCCTTCTTTTCGGCTTCGCCGAAACAGAGGGGAGCTGTCAGCGTGGCTGACTGAGGGGTATTTTTCTAACATCTAATATCTAACGTCTAATATCTGATTTTTGATTTGCTCGTTTTTTTCCCTAGCCGTTATAATCACAAATGCTGCGGCGCATATTATTGCCGAAAGCAGCGACCCCGCCGCGGTGGCAAGCCCCATTGGGTAGAGCGTTTCGGGGAACATTGAAGACATTAAATAAGAGCCGGGAACGCGCGCAAGCAGTATTGCGATTATATTGTGCATAAACGAAATTCCCGATTTGCCGCAGGCGCAGAAATACCCGCTGAACGCAAAGTGTATTCCGGCGAAAAGGCAATCCCACGCATAGCCGCGCAGGTACTCGCCGCCAAGCCTTGTAACCACCGCGCTGTCGGTAAAAAGCGATACCGCGCCGTCCGCTAAAAACTGCATAATAACCGCCGCCGTGCCGCCGAAGCCCGCAGCAATAAAGATTGCGTAAAGCAGCGTTTTTTTGGCGCGGTCTGGCTTTTGTGCCCCGATATTCTGCGCGCCGAGCGCCGAAACGGCGGAAAGCATAGAAGACGGCACAAGAAATAAAAAGCCGATTATTTTTTCAACAATTCCCACCGCTGCTGCGTCGTTAAGCCCGCGGCGGTTTGCAATTACGGTAATTACCATAAAAGCAATTTGAATAAATCCGTCCTGCATGGCAACGGGCACGCCTATTTTTAAAATTTTCCCGGTTATTTGCTTATCGGGCTTTAAGTCCGCTTTTTTTAGCGCAAAGTCGGCTTTGCGCCTTTTTGCGAAAATAAGCGATATAACAACACTTACAGCCTGGGAAAGCGTTGTGCCGAGCGCCGCTCCCGCGGGACCCATACCGAGGGCGCCTATAAACAGGTAATCGAGCGCTATATTAGCAGCACAGGCAATCGCTATAAAATACATGGGGCTTTTACTATCCCCCATACCGCGGAAAACGGCGCTTATAATATTATACGCTGTTATAAACGGTATGCCTATAAAGCAGATTGTAAGGTAATCCACCGTGCCCATCGCGGCGTCTGCGGGGGTTGAAACAGCGGAAACTATGGCGCTGCGCAAAATAAGCAGTAAAAATGTCAGCACTAAGGAAAGCCCCATAAACAGCGTTACGGTGTTGCCAGTAAAAAGCGCCGCTTTGCGGCTGTCCTTTCCGCCCACTGCCTGACCTATATTTACCGTGGCACCCATGGCAAGCCCCACTATCATTACCGTTAACATATGCATAACCTGCGAGCCGACGGAAACCGCGGTAGTATCGGCAACGCTGCCGAACTGACCTATTATGAGCAGATCCGCCATTCCGTAAAGGGTTTGCAGGAAAAAAGATAAAAGGTACGGCAGCGAGAAGAACAAAAGGTTCTTCATAACGCTGCCGCTTGTAAGCTCCCGTTTCATACAGAGGCTTAACCTCCGAGGTAAGCTTTTTTAACCGAGTCGCTTTGTGCAAGCTCTGCGCCGGTGCCCGAAAGGGTAATTCTGCCCGATTCAAGAACATAAGCGCGATCGGCTATTCTGAGTGCCATTTCTGCGTTCTGTTCAACCAAAAGAATGGTAGTGCCCGCCTCGTGCAGTTCTTTGATTATATCAAATATCTGCTGAACAAGTATAGGCGCCAGACCCATTGAGGGTTCGTCGAGCATTAAGAGCTTGGGTTTACTCATAAGCGCCCTGCCCATGGCGAGCATTTGCTGCTCGCCGCCCGAAAGCGTGCCGGCAATCTGATTTTTGCGGTGTTTAAGGCGCGGGAAACGCTCAAAAACATCCGCTATGCCGTCTTTCACATAGCCCGGCTGTGTATAAGCGCCCATTTCAAGGTTTTCAAGCACGGTCATATGCAAAAATATTCGTCTGCCCTCGGGAACGTGCGCCAAACCCTTTGATACAAGCTTGTGCGCCTCGGCATGGGTAATATCTTCGTTCATAAGGGTAATACTGCCGGTTTTTGAGTGCATAAGCCCCGAAATGGTTTTAAGGGTGGTTGACTTGCCCGCGCCGTTTGCGCCTATAAGGGCTACAATTTCATCCTCGTGCACCTCAAGCGAAATGCCTTTAAGCGCGTGAATATTGCCGTAATAAACGTTTATATCATTTACTTTCAGCATTGCCGTCAGCCTCCTTTTTCTTTCCGAGATACGCCTCAATAACCTTGGGGTTAGCCTTAATTTCATCCGGCGTGCCCTTTGCTATTATTTTACCGTGGTCAAGCACGCAAATGCCCTCGCAAATGTTCATAACAAGGTTCATATCGTGCTCAATAAGCATTATGGCAATATTGAAAGTATCGCGTATACGGCGAATATTTTCCATAAGCTCCGCCGTTTCCGAGGGGTTCATACCCGCCGCAGGCTCGTCAAGCAAAATAATGCTCGGGTTGGTGGCAAGCGCCCTTACAATTTCAAGTCTTCTCTGCGCGCCGTAGGGCAGCGAGCCTGCCTCCTCGTTTGCCACGTCAGCCATTGAGAAAAAGTCAAGCAGCTCTATTGCGCGCTCATTAGCCGTTTTTTCGGCTTTTTTATATCCGAAACCGTGAGTAACCGAGGCAAAAAATCCCTCTTTAATGGAGTTGTGCAAGCCTACCTTAACGTTATCAAGCACCGACATATTGGAAAACAGGCGTATATTCTGGAAAGTACGCGCAATTCCCATACGGTTTACCTGCGAGGTTGTTTTGCCGGCAGTTGACTTTCCGTCCAAAATAATAGAACCGCGCGATGGTTGGTAAACATTGGTAATCAGGTTGAAAACTGTGGTTTTGCCTGCGCCGTTAGGGCCTATAAGACCGGCTATTTCGGTTTTGCCTACGGTAAGTGAAAATTCGTCAACTGCGGTAAGTCCGCCGAAATCAATACCCAAATGGTGAGTTTCAAGCACGGGGCGTTTATCAACATCGCGCTCGGGAACAATTGCGCCCGAGGGGTAAGGTACCATTTTATCCATTTGATTTTACCTCCCCGTTTTTATTTTTGCGGAACATTTCGTTTAATTTAATCTTAGTGTTTTCAAAAAAAAGCTTTGCTTTTGAGCTGTTTTTAAGCAGCATTACCGCAATAAGCAGTATTGCGTAAATAAGCATACGGTAGTCGCCCGCGTTTATGTTGCGCAAAAGCTCGGGCAGCATATAAAGCAGGGCGGTTGCTATAATAGTACCGAAAATATTGCCCATTCCGCCGAGAACCACGAAAACGAGAATTAAAATTGAAGTGTTAAAGTTGAACTTTTCAGCCGCAATAGCCGAGAAATTCATAGCGTAAAGCACGCCCGCCATGCCTGCCAAGGCAGCCGATGTAATAAATGCGGTGAGCTTGTACTTTGTAATGCTTATACCTACCGATTCGGCGGCTATGCGGTTATCCCTTATAGCGGTTATAGCGCGGCCCGAACGGCTGTAAATAAGGTTAATTACCACAAACAGGGTGAAAAGAATAAGCACAAAGCCTGCCGTAAAGGTGGCTATCTTGGTTATGCCTACAGCGCCCTGCGGACCGTTTAGAATAATTCTGCCGTTTTTCATGCCGAGGCTTGCCGCGTCCTTCATATTAACGTGAAGCCCGCTTTTATCAATACCCACATAAAGGCAGTTTATTATATTCTTTATAATTTCGCCGAATGCGAGGGTTACTATTGCAAGATAGTCGCCCGAAAGCCGCAGAACGGGTATACCGATTAAAAAGCCCATAATTCCCGCAATTATACCGCCCGCAACCATTGCTATAACAAGTCTTACGGGGTCGGAGCCCACCTTATCCTGCAGCGCTGCCGTAATTATAGCGCCGGTAAACGCGCCCACGCTCATAAAGCCGGCGTGACCGAGAGACAACTCACCCAAAACGCCGACGGTCAGGTTAAGCGAGATAGCCATAACTATATATGCGCAGATAGGAATTAACTGACCGGAAATGGAGTTGCTTATCATTCCCGCGTTTTGCAGCGGGAAAAGTATTGCAAATAAAGCTATTACAAGACCGTAGGTTTTAATATTTGTTCGGGCATATTTGCTAAGCCCTTTGTATTTTGAAGCGATACTCATGTTTCCCACCTCACACCTTTTCCGTTATCTTCTTGCCGAGCAAGCCGGTAGGCTTAACAAGGAGTACTATTATAAGCACCGAGAAAACAATGGCGTCGGACAGCTGTGTGGAAATATATGCCCTGCCGAGAATTTCTATAACGCCCAAAAGTATGCCGCCTATCATAGCTCCGGGAATTGAGCCTATACCGCCGAAAACCGCCGCCGTAAACGCCTTTATACCGGGCATTGAGCCGGTTGTGGGTATCAACACAGGGTATGCAGAGCAAAGCAGAACGCCCGCTATTGCAGCCAAAGCACTGCCTATTGCAAAGGTCATTGAAATGGTGCGGTTGGTGTTTATTCCCATAAGCAGAGCGGCGTCCTTATCCTCAGATACCGCGCGCATTGCCTTACCCATTTTACCCTTTTTGGTAAAGAAAGTAAGTCCTACCATTATAAGTACGCAGGCGGCAACGGTAACGAGCGATTCGGGCGTTATTATAAGCTTGCCGTCAAACAGTGAAATTGATTTAAACGGCACTACCGAGGTGAACGCACGCGGAGTGCTGCCCCAGATTATAAGCGCCGCATTCTGTAAAAAGTAGCTTACACCGATAGCCGTTATAAGCACGGCAAGCGATGTTGCCTTTCTCAAAGGACGGTAAGCAAGGCCCTCAATAAGAATACCCAATACCGTACAAACAGCCATTGAAATAAGTATAGACAGCACAGTGGGGATACCTAAGGTTGTGGAGCATATGTAAGAAACATATGCGCCTACCATAATAACGTCGCCGTGCGCAAAGTTAAGCATTTTCGCAATGCCGTAAACCATCGTGTAACCGAGCGCTATTATGGCGTAAACGCTGCCGAGACTTATTCCGTTTATTAAGTTGGAAATTAAAGTCATTGCTTACACCCCTTTTAAAAATGGGAAAACGGGGTCATATAAGACCCCCTTTCCCCTATTAAACCGAATACGGATTATTTATCCATACCAACGTACGCGCCGTTTTTGATTACCATGCCCTTAGGAGACTTGGAAACCTCACCGGTGGTTTTCCATGTCATCCCCGTACCGGTAAGACCGTCAAACTTAAAGGAAGAATCTGTGAACTGTGCGGTCAAAGCCTCGCATATATCGGCCGCCTTATCGCTTGCCTTTACACCCTTTGCCTTGCATGCTTCATAGAGTGCGTAAACGCAGTCATAGGTATCTGCCGCGAACTGGTTCGGTGTCTCACCGAATTTCTCTTTATACTTTGCAACAAAGTTTTTGGTTTTTTCGTCTGCTGCGTCAGCTGTGAAGGGAGTTAAAAGCATAACATTTTCGGCAAGCTTTGTATCAAAGTTTTTAACTGTAAGTATACCGTCCATACCATCAACGCCGAAGAATTTGGGGGTATAGCCCATTTTGTTAGCCTGAGTCAGTATGAGGGATGCCGGAGTATAGTAGATCGGGAGGAAGAGCAGATCCGCGCCCTTTGCCTTAGCGTCGTTAAGCTGAGCGGAGAAGTCGCTGTTGGTATCATCCGGGAAGGTGGTAGTGCTTACAATCTCAAGACCTTCTTTTTTAGCCTCATCCGCAAATTTCTGATAAATGCCGGTTGAATAAGCGTCGCCGTTGTTGTAAATTACCGCAATCTTGGTGCCGAGCTTCTGCTCTTTAATGTACTGAGCCGAAGCAACACCCTGGTTCGGGTCGGTAAAGCACATCTGGAATACGTTATCCTTGCGCTGAATGGTAACGTTTCCGTCGCTGTCGGGCTGACCGCCTATAACGTCGGTAGAAGAAGCCGAAGGAGTAAGCTGGAATATCTTATCGGAATTGGTCTCGGTGGAAACCGCAATGCAGGGCTTTGTGGTAACGGTGCCCATAAGGATCTGCATACCCCAGTCTTTCAGCTTGTTGTAAGCGTTGACTGACTTTTCGGCGTCGTTTTCATCATCTTCAAACTGCAGCTCAAACTGTACGTCCTCGCCCTTTGCGTTGATTTCCTCAACCGCAATTTCAGCCGCGTTTTTAACCGCCTGGCCGTAAATAGCCGCCGCACCGGTGATAGGTCCTATACCGCCTATTTTGATCTTGCCGCTTGAAGAGCCGCCGCTGTCTTTAGAGCCGCCGCAGCCGGCCATAGCGGTAAGAACGAGGGCAGCCGACATAGCCGCGCTCATAAATCTTACAAATTTTTTCATTCTAAACAACCTCTTTCAAAGTTTTTTATATTTTACAGCCCGAAGGCTGAAAAACAACAATAATAAAAAATGACCTTGCCTTTTTTGAAAAGCAAAGTCAGCGGGTTTACAAGCCTTTTCAGCTTTTAACAGGCTCATAAAAAGCCGTTTTGCTTTTCATATTTATATGTTTTGAAATTCCAATCGCTCTTATTATAATTAGCTGTAGGAAAATAATGGCGCTAATTACAAAAAGGGACACTGTATTGACAACAGTGCCCTCGTTAAGACGTATTAAAGAAGCAGACGAAAATTCAGGTGCGGTATTGGCATCTGTTGACTGTTCATATGATTTTGTCATAAATGAAACACGCATTGTCTTTCGTCCTTTCCTTTTGTTGCACCCATTTTATCACAAGCATATAATCTTGTCAAGTCCGCTTTAATGATTTAAAGCAAATTTCCGCTTTTTAATAAAAATAAACGAAATTACGCCCGCATTTTGTAGAATATTGAAGAAAGATTAAAATATGCAGATCTACTATTGCATAATTATTCATTGTATGCTATACTTTATGCAAAGAAAACAAGCAAATATGCAATCGGAGGAATATATTATGAATAAAAAAGACATTAAAAAGGTAGTCTTGGCATATTCGGGCGGACTTGATACTTCTATAATCATTCCGTGGTTAAAGGAAAATTACAATAATCCCGAAATAATTGCCGTTTCGGGCAACGTGGGTCAGGCAAGCGAGCTTGAGGGGCTTGAAGAAAAGGCGATTAAAACCGGCGCTTCCAAAATATATATAGAAGACCTTACAAAGGAATTTTTGGAGGATTACGTCTTCCCCTGCGTTCAGGCGGACGCGCTTTATGAGGATTATATGTTGGGCACGGCGTTTGCGCGTCCCCCCATAGCAAAGCGCATTGCCGAAATTGCAATTGCCGAGGGAGCCGACGCTATCTGCCACGGCTGCACGGGCAAGGGCAACGACCAGGTAAGGTTTGAGCTTGCAATAAAGGCATTTGCGCCCGATATTCCGATAATCGCCCCGTGGCGTGAGTGGAACATTAAATCAAGGGAAGAAGAAATCGAATATGCCGAGGCGCATAACGTTCCGCTTAAAATAAACCGCGAAACCAATTATTCAAAGGATAAGAACATTTGGCACTTATCGCACGAGGGGCTTGACCTTGAGGATCCGAAAAACGAGCCGCTTTATAATAAAGAGGGCTTTCTTGAAATGGGCGTTTCTCCCGAAACGGCGCCCGATAAGCCGACCTATGTAACTCTCCACTTTGAAAAGGGCATTGCCACTGCGATTGACGGAAAGGAAATGGGCGCCGTGGAGCTGGTTGAAACCCTTAATAAGCTGGGCGGCGCTAACGGTATAGGCTTGCTTGATATTGTGGAAAACAGGCTTGTGGGTATGAAGTGCCGCGGCGTGTACGAAACTCCCGGCGGAGCTATTCTTTACAAGGCGCACAAGGTGCTTGAAACTATCTGCCTTGATAAAGAAACCGTACACTATAAAGCGCTTGTGGCGCAAAAGCTCGGCGAGCTTGTATACAACGCGCAGTGGTTCACCCCGCTTACAAAGGCCATACTTTCCTTTGTTAAAACAACGCAGGAAACCGTTACGGGCGACGTTACCTTAAAGCTTTACAAGGGCAATATGATAAACGCGGGCGTTTCTTCACCGTATTCGCTTTACGACCCCGAAATCGCCACATTTGATGAGGACGAGGTTTACAACCAGTCCGATGCTACGGGCTTTATAAACCTTTACGGCCTGCCGACGAGCGTTTACGCAAAAATGAAAGCCAAAAACGGTCTGAACTGATTTACAAAACCTATGCCGCCCGATTACACGGACGGCATAAGCCATAATCTGAGAGGTGCAAAAATGGGAAAAATGTGGGCAGGGCGCTTTAAGGGCGCGCTTGACAAGCAGGCGGACGATTTTAATTCTTCGTTTCACTTTGATAACCGTATGTATAAGCAGGATATTTCAGGCTCTGTTATGCACGCGAAAATGCTCGGTGATAAAAAAATAATAACCGAGGATGAAAAAGCCGAAATTATAAAGGGGCTTTCGGGCATTTTAAGCGATATAGAGAGCGGCAAACTCCCGCTTGACAGCGACGCCGAAGATATACATATGTTTGTTGAAGAAGAGCTTACCAAAAGAATAGGCGACTCGGGCAAAAGACTGCACACCGCGCGCAGCCGTAACGATCAGGTGGCGCTTGATATAAGAATGTATATGGCAAACGAATGTGAGGAGATAGGCGGACTTATTTTAAAGCTTATCGCCGCAATAACCGACAAGGCAAAGGAAAACGCAAACACAATAATGCCCGGCTACACCCATTTGCAACGCGCACAGCCCATAACCTTTGCCCACCACATTTTAACCTACGCCTTTATGTTAAAGCGTGATTTTGAAAGAATTGCCGACGCTGAAAAAAGGATGATTTCCCAGTGCCCCATAGGTTCCTGCGCGCTTGCGGGAACTACATACGATACCGACCGCTATTTTGAGGCCGAGCATTTAGGCTTTACCGATATTTCGCTTAACAGTATAGACGGCGTATCCGACAGGGATTTCTGTCTTGATCTTTTAAGCGCGTTTTCAATACTTATGATGCACCTTTCGCGCTTTTCAGAGGAAATAATACTCTGGTCTTCGTGGGAATTTAAGTTTATAGAGCTTGATGACAGCTACACCACGGGATCGAGCATTATGCCGCAAAAGAAAAACCCCGATATGGCGGAGCTGGTGCGCGGAAAGACAGGGCGTGTTTACGGCGATTTAATGGCGCTGCTTACAACCCTTAAAGGTTTGCCGCTTGCGTATAATAAGGATATGCAGGAGGATAAAGAGGCGATTTTTGACGCGGTTGACACCGTAAAACAGTGCCTTAATGTATTCGCACCCATGATATCCACAATGAAAGTGCTGCCCGATAATATGTATAAGGCAGCGCAAAAAGGGTTTATTAATGCAACCGATTTAGCCGATTACCTTGTTAAAAAGGGTATGCCTTTCAGAACGGCTTATAAAAAGGTGGGCGAAATTGTAGCCTACTGCATTGAAAACGGGCTGGTGCTTGAAACCGTTCCGATTGAAAAATATAAGGAGCTTGACGGCCTTTTTGACTCAGACCTTTATAATGAAATTTCGCTTGAAACCTGCGTTTCAAAACGTATTTCGGCAGGCGGCACGGGTGAAAAATCGGTTTTAAAACAAATTCAGTACATAACGGAGTTTTTAAATGACAAAGGTATTTATTGACGGCAGCGCCGGCACAACGGGGCTGCGCATTTACGAAAGACTTGAAAGCAGAAAAGATACCCGGCTTTTAAAGCTGAGTGAAGAAAAGCGAAAAGATAAAAACGCCCGAAAAGAAGCGCTGAACAGTGCCGACATAGCGTTTTTATGCCTGCCCGACGACGCGGCTAAAGAGTCTGTATCGCTTTGCGAAAACGAAAGCACGGTTATAATCGATACCTCAACCGCGCACAGAACGGCTGAGAATTTCGCATACGGTTTTCCCGAATTATCGGTTTGTCACAAAGCCAAAATAGCCTTATCAAAACGAATAGCCGTTCCCGGCTGCCACGCAAGCGGTTTTATATCCTTAATTTATCCGCTTACAGAAAACGGCATAATAGAAAAAAGCGCCCTGCTTTCCTGCTTTTCGGTAACGGGATACAGCGGCGGCGGCAAAAAAATGATTGCCGAATACGAGGGCGAAAACAGAGACAGTCTGCTTTCCTCTCCCCGTCAGTACGGCATTGGGCAAATGCACAAGCACCTGCCCGAAATGGTTGCCGTTACGGGACTTGAAAATAAGCCTGTCTTCTCCCCTATCGTATCGGATTTTTACAGCGGTATGGCGGTTACGGTGCCGCTTTTTGCAAGCATGATAAACGGAACAGCCGATGATATTAAAAGAATTTATAGGGAAAAATATACGGGGCCGATTGTAAGTTATGTCGAAAATTCCGACGAAAACGGCTTTATTGCGGCAAACAGGTTTGCAGGAAAAGACGGCATGGAAATATCGGTTGCGGGAAATGATGAAAGAATACTGCTTATTTCGCGGTATGATAATTTAGGCAAGGGCGCTTCGGGCGCGGCAATAGAGTGTATGAACATAGTTTTGGGGCTGACTGAAACCACGGGACTAAATATATAAGGAATGATTTTATGGAATTTATAGAGGGCGGCGTTTGCGCCGCAAAGGGATTTAAAGCCGGCGGAATACACTGCGGAATAAGGAAAAACCGCACAAAGCGCGATTTAGCACTTATTGTAAGCGAGAAAAAGGCTGCCGCCGCCGCGGTTTACACAACAAACCTTGTAAAGGGCGCGCCGCTTACCGTTACAAAGGCGCACATAAGCGACGGCTACGCACAGGCGGTTATATGCAACAGCGGCAACGCCAACACCTGCAACGCAAACGGCATAGAAATAGCCGCGCAGACCTGCGAGCTTTTGGGAGCGGAGCTTAATATATCAGCTGAGGATATAGTGGTAGCCTCAACCGGCGTTATAGGTCAGCCGCTTGATATTACGCCTATTAAAAACGGAATACCGAGCCTTGTAAAGTCGTTATCGGCTGACGGCAGCGAAAACGCCGCCGAGGGCATTATGACCACCGATACCAAGGTTAAAGAAATAGCCGTAAGCTTTGAAATAGGCGGCAAGACCTGCAAAATAGGCGGAATTGCAAAGGGCTCGGGTATGATTCACCCGAATATGGCTACAATGCTTGTGTTTATCACAACCGACTGCGCCATAAGCCCCGAAATGCTTAAAAAAGCGCTTTCAACCGATATTAAGGAAACCTTTAACATGATAAGCATAGACGGCGACACCTCAACCAACGATATGGTAACGGTGCTTGCAAACGGTATGGCGGAAAACGCGGAAATTACCGCCGAGGGCGAGGATTTTAAAACATTTATGAAAGCCCTTAACACCGTAAACGTTTATCTTTGCCGCCGCATAGCGGGCGACGGCGAGGGCGCAACCAAGCTTATTGAGTGCAAGGTGACGGGCGCCGAAACGCTTGAAACCGCAAAAACGGTTGCAAAATCGGTTATATGCTCTTCCCTTACAAAGGCGGCTATGTTCGGCTCGGACGCTAACTGGGGGCGCGTGCTTTGCGCAATTGGCTATTCGGGCGCCGATGTAAACGTTAATAAAATAGACGTCGCCTTTAAATCGCCAAAAGGCGAAATTGCGGTTTGCAAAAACGGCGCGGGAATACCCTTCAGCGAAGAAAAGGCAAAAGAAATTTTGCTTGAAAGTGAAATTGAAATACTTGTGGAATTAAATTCGGGCGAATATTCCTCCTGCGCGTGGGGCTGCGACCTTACATACGATTACGTTAAAATAAACGGCGATTACCGCACCTGAGGTGAAAAGATATGTCAGTTAATTTAAGCAACGCGCAGCGGGCGGAAGTTTTAACCCAGGCGCTGCCATATATTCAGAAATATTACGGCAAGACCGTTGTTATAAAATACGGCGGCAACGCTATGATAAACGAAGAATTAAAGCAGCAGGTAATGGAGGATATTGTGCTTTTATCCCTTATAGGGGTTAAGGTGGTGCTGGTTCACGGCGGCGGGCCCGAAATTACCGAAACGCTTAAAAAAATAGGCAAGGAATCGGTTTTTGTGGACGGCTTGCGCGTTACCGACAAAGAGACCGCCGAGGTTGTGCAAATGGTGCTTGCCGGCAAAATAAATAAAAGCCTTGTAAATCTGCTTGAAATGAAAGGCGGCAAGGCAATGGGCATTTCGGGTATGGACGGTCACTTAATAGAGGCTAAAACCCGAGACGAAAAATTAGGCTTTGTGGGCAGCATAACAAAGGTGAACGTAGAGCCTATATTCGACCTTTTAAGCCACGATTACATACCCGTTGTTTCAACCGTTGGGTGCGATATGCAGGGCAATGTGTATAACATAAACGCCGATACCGCCGCAGCCTACATAGCGGGCGCTATGAACGCCGAAAGGCTTATTTCAATGACCGATATTGCGGGAATTTTAAAGGATAAGGACGACCCGAACTCCCTTATTCCCTGCATTGATATTGAAGAGGCGGTTGAGCTTTTCAGAGACGGCACAATTTCGGGCGGAATGATACCCAAGGTTGAGTGCTGTATAGACGCGATACACCGCGGCGTTAAAAAGGTTATTATAATGGATGGGCGCGTGCCTCACGCATTACTTATAGAAACCCTTACCGATGAGGGCGCGGGAACAATGGTAACAAAGGATAAGAATGATGAACGTTAAAGAGAATGACAGCAAATACATTGCAAATACATACGCGCGTTTCCCCGTTGTAATAACGGGCGGCAAAGGCTCTTTGCTTTATGATGAAAACGGTAAGGAATATATTGACCTTGCAACGGGAATTGCCGTTAATACTTTCGGCGCGGCGGACGGCGAGTGGGTAAATGCCGTAACGGAGCAGTTAAATAAAATTCAGCATACCTCAAACCTTTATTACACCATGCCGCAAACAGAGCTTGCCAAGGCTTTGTGCGAAAGAACGGGGCTTAAAAAGGTGTTTTTTTCAAACTCGGGGGCAGAGGCTAACGAGTGCGCAATAAAAGCGGCGCGCAAATACGCCGCAGAGAAAAAGGGCGGCGAATACTATGAAATAGTCACCCTTAAAAACGGCTTTCACGGCAGAACCGTAACCACCCTTGCCGCCACGGGGCAGGAGGTTTTTCACAAAGACTTTTTGCCGCTTACCGAGGGCTTTTGCTACGCCGAGGCAAACAATATAACAGACCTTGAAAACACGGTAAAAACACATAAAACCGCCGCAATTATGCTTGAGTGTGTTCAGGGCGAGGGCGGCGTTATGCCGCTTGACAGTGAATTTGTAAAAAAAGCCGCCGAGATAGCCGAAAAAGAGGATATTCTTTTAATAATAGACGAGGTACAGACAGGCAACGGCAGAACAGGCGAGCTTTATGCTTATATGAATTACGGCGTTTCGCCCGATATTGTAACAACCGCAAAGGGCTTGGGGGGCGGACTGCCGATAGGCGCTACCTTACTCGGTGAAAAGGTGCGGGATATTTTCACCCCCGGCTCTCACGGCTCTACCTTCGGCGGAAACCCCGCGGTGTGCGCGGGAGCGCTTAACATTATAAACCGAATAGATGCGGCGTTACTTGAGGGTGTAAAGCAAAAATCGGATTACATATTCTCTAAGTTAAAGGGCGCAAAGGGTGTAAAATCCGTTTCGGGCTTGGGGCTTATGATAGGCATTGAAACCGAAAAGGACGCGGCGGACGTTATAAATGAGTGCATTAAAAACGGCGTGCTTGTTATAAAGGCAAAAAACAAGGTTCGGCTGCTGCCCGCGCTTAATATACCCGATGATCTGCTTAAAAAAGCAATAGAAATATTAAAGAAAGCCTGCGAGGTGTAAAAAATGGATTTAAAGGGAAAAAACTTTTTAAAGCTGCTTGATTTTTCGGCAGAGGAAATAGGCTGCCTTATCGATTTGGCGGCAGAGCTTAAATACAAAAAGAAAAACGGCATACCGCACACGCTTTGCAGCGGCAAAAACATTGCGCTAATATTTGAAAAAACAAGCACCAGAACCCGTTGCAGCTTTGAGGTTGCGGCGCACGACCTCGGTATGGGGGTAACCTACCTTGACCCCGCAGGCTCGCAGATAGGCAAAAAGGAAAGCATTGCCGATACCGCAAGGGTATTAGGCAGAATGTTTGACGGCATTGAATACCGCGGCTACGGGCAGGAAATTGTGGAAGAGCTTGCAAAATATGCGGGCGTGCCCGTTTGGAACGGGCTTACAAACGAATTTCATCCCACGCAGATATTAGCCGATTTTCTTACAATAAAAGAGCATTTGGGTAAGCTCAAAGGCGTAAACCTTGTTTATATGGGGGACGCACGTTACAATATGGGCAATTCGCTTATGGTGGGGTGCGCTAAAATGGGGCTTAACTTTACCGCCTGCGCGCCCGAAAGCTATTTTCCCGATAAGGCGCTTATAAATACCTGCAAGGAAATAGCAGCCGCAAACGGCGCAGAGCTGCGCTTCGAAACGGACCCCGTAAAAGCCACAAAGAACGCCGATGTTATTTATACCGACGTTTGGGTATCTATGGGCGAGCCTGCGGAAGTGTGGGAAGAGCGAATACGCGCGCTTTCGCCCTATCAGGTAAACGAAAAAATAATGGCAAACGCTAAGGAAACGGCGATATTTATGCACTGCCTGCCCGCTTTTCACGACCACAAGACGGGCATCGGCAAGGAAATGGCCGAAAAATTCAATATGCCCGCCTTTGAAGTGACCGACGGCGTGTTTGAGTCGCCGCAATCGGTAGTGTTCGACGAGGCTGAAAACCGCATGCACACAATAAAAGCCGTTATGGCGGCAACCTTGGGTTAAAAGTATGAAAAGATATTTAATATTAGAGGACGGAACAGTTTTTGAGGGCAAGGCGTTCGGCGCGGACGTACCCGCCGTGGGCGAGCTTGTTTTTACAACCGGAATGTGCGGCTATATTGAAACGCTGACAGACGAAAGCTATTTCGGTCAGATAGTTCTGCAAACCTTTCCGCTTATAGGCAATTACGGCATAATAGAAGAGGATTTTGAGGGGGAGTGCTCTGTAAAGGCGTACGCTGTGCGCGAGGTGTGCGAAGAGCCCTCAAATTTCCGCTGCCAAAAAACGCTTGATACCTTTTTAAAGGAAAAGGGCATACCCGGCATTTGCGGAATAGATACAAGGGCGGTTACAAAAAGAATACGCGAAAAGGGCGTAATGAATGCCGCAGTGGCTGACGAAATTCCCGCCGATTTGGAATTTATTAAAAGCTATAAAATTTTAAACGCGGTTGAAAACGTCACCTGCAGGCAAAGCGCCGTTTATAACGAAGACGGGAAATACAGCGTTGCCCTTATAGATTACGGCGCAAAGCTCAATATTATAAGGGAGCTTGTAAAGCGCGGCTGCAAGGTGACTGTCGTGTCGGCTTTTACCGCCGCAGAGGATATTTTAAAATTAAATCCCGACGGCGTTATGCTCTCAAACGGCCCCGGCGACCCTGCGGAAAATACCTACCAAATAAACGAAATTAAAAAACTTGCGGGCAATGTGCCGATATTCGGCATTTGTCTCGGTCATCAGCTTTTAAGCCTTGCTTTGGGCGCTAAAACCGAAAAACTTAAATACGGCCACCGCGGCGTTAACCAGCCCGTAAAGGAAGTAAACGGCGCTCGCACCTATATTACAAGCCAGAACCACGGCTATGCGGTTTTGTCTGAAAGTGTTAAAAAGGGCGAAATCAGCTTTATTAACGCGAATGACGGCACCTGCGAGGGCATAAATTACCCCGATATTAAGGCTTTTTCGGTGCAGTTTCACCCCGAGGCGTGCTCGGGCCCGCGCGATACGGCTTTTTTATTCGACCGTTTTATAAAGCTTATGGAGGGGAAATAAATGCCGCTTGATAAAAATATCAAAAAGGTAATGGTAATAGGCTCGGGGCCTATTGTTATAGGTCAGGCGGCGGAATTTGACTATGCCGGCGCGCAAGCCTGCCGTGTTTTAAAAAATGCGGGCGTTAACGTTGTGCTTGTAAATTCAAACCCCGCCACCATTATGACCGATAAAGCCCTTGCCGACGAAATCTACTTAGAGCCGCTTACCGAGGAAACGGTAAAACGTATTATTTTAAAGGAAAAACCCGACAGTCTTTTAGCCTCCTTAGGCGGGCAAACGGGGCTTACCATTGCAATGCAGCTTGATAAAGAGGGCTTTTTGCAAAAAAACAACGTCCGCCTTATAGGCACTAACGCCGAGGCTATTGACAAAGCGGAGGATAGGCAGCTTTTTAAGGAAACTATGCAGGAAATAGGCGAGCCTACCGTTCCGTCGGACATTGCAAACGACGTGCCTGCCGCGCTAAACATTGCCGATAAAATAGGCTACCCCGTTATAGTGCGCCCCGCATTTACCCTAGGAGGTGCGGGCGGCGGCGTTGCAAACAGTGCCGACGAGCTTAAAACAATAGCCAAAACGGGGCTTGATTTATCCCCCATTACCCAAATACTGGTTGAAAAATACATTTTCGGGTGGAAGGAGATTGAGTTTGAAACTATGCGCGACTCGGCAGGCAACGTTATTGCCGTTTGCAGTATGGAAAACTTTGACCCCGTGGGTGTTCACACGGGCGACAGCATTGTTGTAGCCCCCGCTTTAACACTTTCCGATAAAGAGTACCAGATGCTCCGCAGCGCTGCGCTTAACATTATAACCGCGCTCGGCATTGTGGGCGGGTGCAACTGCCAGTTCGCCCTATCGCCCGATAGTTTTGATTATGCGGTAATTGAGGTAAACCCCCGCGTTTCGCGTTCTTCGGCGCTTGCCTCAAAAGCAACGGGCTACCCGATTGCGAAAATAACCACCAAAATAGCCCTCGGCTATACCTTGAACGAAATTACAAACGATATTACCGGCAAAACCTGCGCCTGCTTTGAGCCCGCGCTCGATTATGTGGTAGTAAAGTTGCCGAAGTGGCCGTTTGAAAAGTTTGCAGGCTCGCCGCGCACCCTCGGCACGCAAATGAAAGCCACGGGCGAGGTTATGGCCATCGCCCAAAGCTTTGAAGAGGGCATTATGAAAGCGGTAAGGGGCGCCGAAATATCGCTTGATACCTTAAACGCCGCCCCGCTTTCCGAAAAACCCGTAAAAGAACGGCTTTATAATACCGACGATCGCCGCCTTTTCACCGTATTTGAGGCGCTTAAAATCGGAATTTCGGTAGATGAAATACACGAAATTACGCGGATAGATAAATTCTTTCTTTACAAACTTTTAAATTTAGCCGAGTTTGAAAAGGAAAGCCAAAACGGCATTACCGAAGAATTATATTTTAGGGGCAAGCGCCTAGGCTACACCGATAAGGCTTTAAAGCGGCTTTCGGGCGCCGATATTTTACCCGAAACCGCCGCCGTTTATAAAATGGTTGATACCTGCGGCGCGGAGTTTGACGCGGTAACCCCATACTTTTATTCCACGCGGGACTGCGAGTGCGAGGCGCGCGCCTTTAAGCGCTCGGGCAAGCCCGTTATTATGGTTTTGGGTTCGGGGCCTATAAGAATAGGTCAGGGAATAGAGTTCGACTATTCCTCGGTTCACTGCGTTTGGACCCTTAAAAATTTGGACTACGACGTGGTTATAGTAAACAACAACCCCGAAACCGTCTCAACCGATTACGATACCGCCGACCGCCTTTATTTCGAGCCCTTGTGCGAAGAAGACGTTATGAACATTATAAGGGTGGAAAAGCCCGTAGGCGTTGTGGTGGCTTTCGGCGGGCAGACCGCAATTAAGCTTACAAAATTTTTAAACGATAACGGCATTAAAATTTTAGGCACCTCCGCCGAGGGCATAGACCTTGCCGAGGACCGCGAGCGGTTTGACGAATTACTTGAAAAATTCGGTATAAAGCGCCCGCGCGGTTTCGGCGTAAACACCTTAGAAGAGGCGTTAAACGCCGCCGAGACCTTGGGCTACCCCGTGCTTTTGCGCCCCTCCTACGTTATAGGCGGGCAAAATATGAAGATAGTCCACAATGCGGACGAGGTGCGCGTTTATATGGAGCGTATTTTATCGGGCGGTATTTCAAACCCCGTGCTCGTTGATAAATATATGGCGGGCAAGGAGCTGGAGGTAGACGTTATATCCGACAGCAAGGACGTGCTTATTCCCGGCGTTATGCAGCATATTGAGCGCGCGGGCGTTCACAGCGGCGATTCCATTGCCGTTTACCCGCCCTATAATATTGACGATAAAATGATGGGCAGAATAACAAACTGCTCCGAAAAATTAGCGCTGGCGCTCGGCACAAAGGGGCTTGTAAATATACAGTACCTTATTTACAATAACGAGCTGTATGTTATTGAGGTAAACCCCCGCGCCTCGCGCACCGTGCCGTATATCAGCAAGGTAACGGGCGTTTCAATGGTAGATATTGCCTCGCGCGTGATGACGGGCAAAACGCTTAAAGAAATCGGCTGCGGCACTGGGCTGCACAAAACCCCGCCGTATTTTGCGGTTAAGGTACCGGTTTTCTCATTTGAAAAGCTAAGCGACGTTAACTCCTACTTAGGGCCCGAAATGAAATCGACAGGCGAGGTTTTGGGGCTTGGCAAGACCCTTAACGAGGCATTGTTCAAGGGGCTTACCTCTGCGGGAATGAAGTGCCGATCAGCTTTATCCGGCGGCGATGCGGGCGTGCTTATAAGTGTGGATACGCACGACCAGCCCGAGATTTTATCCCTTGCGAAAAAGCTGTATGACTTGAAATTTAAGCTTTACGCCACGCGCGAGACCGCCGAAACCGTAAAAAGCCTTGGTATTCCGGTTACTGAAATTGCCGGAATAAGGGAAAGCGACAACGCGTTCAGGCTGCTTGAAAACGGCGATATAAGCTATATAATCTACACAGGCGCCTTAATGGACTCAACGGTGGACGATTACATTGCCTTGCACCGCCGCGCATTGCAGCTTTCCATTCCCTGCTTTACCTCGCTTGACACGGCAAACGCCTTGGCGGATATTATTGCAAGCCGCTATACCGAGCAAAACACCGAGCTTGTGGATATTAACAATATGCGAAAAAGCCGCCGACCGCTTATATTTGCAAAAATGCAGGGCACGGGCGACGACTATATATTTATAGAAAATTTCGATAATTCGGTTTCCTGCCCCGAGTCGCTTTGCATAAGCCTTTGCGACCGCAACACGGGTATAGGCGGCTACGGCATTGTGCTTATTGAAAATTCAGCCGTAGCGGACGCTAAAATGCGCATATATAATAAAGACGGCTCCGAGGGTAAAATGGCGGGCAACTGCATACGCTGCACCGCAAAATATCTTTACGATAACGGTTTTGTATCAAGTGATGAAATTTCGGTTGAGACCGCAAGCGGGGTTAAAAGGCTGAAAGTTTATACCTCGGGCGGCAAGGTCACGCTTGTATCGGTTGATATGGGCAAGGCGGATTTTTCCGCAAAAGCGCTGCCCTCTGCTATTGACGCGGACGAAATAGTGGATTACCCCGTTAAAATTGCGGGGCAGCACTATAACATTACCTGCGTAAACGTGGGCAACCCGCATTGCGTGGTATTTTGCGATAACGTGGAGACAGCGGACGTTGAAGCAATAGGCCCGCAGTTTGAGAATTCGGAAATGTTCCCCGAGCGCATTAACACAGAGTTTGTGCGGGTAGTTAATTCAAATATGCTTAAAATGCGGGTGTGGGAGCGCGGCAACGGCGAGACCTGCGCCTGCGGCACGGGCGCCTGCGCGGCGGTTGCCGCCGCGGTTAAAAACGGCAAGTGCAAAGCGGGCGAGGATATAACCGTTAAAGTCAAGGGTGGCGACCTTACCGTAAATTACACCGAAGAACGCATAATTTTAACAGGCAATGCGGTTAAGGTATACGACGGCGTGACGGAATATTGAAGTAATTAAGTTTTTTCGGCTTTGCCACCCATAGGCTCCCCACGGTGTGGGGAGCCGTCAGCAGCTGTCAGCCGAATGGCTGACTGAGGGAGAGAAAAGGTAAAGTTTTTATGTATTTTTAAGCTTTTCTCTCCTTCCGTCTCGCTACGCGAGCCACCTCCCTCGCCAGAGGGAGGCTATGAGCGGCAACGCCGCCGTCAGCGGCTGTCAGCGTCTCGGCTGCCGCCTCGGTCGGTGCTTCTGCTTCGCAGAGGTGTCCACC
>URGH01000040.1 GCA_900547305.1 uncultured Oscillospiraceae bacterium
GGTGTTGCCCAGAACCCGGCTCAGCTGGGTCTCGGTGACGATTTTTGTGGGCATCAGGTTCAGCAGCACGATTTCCAGAGGCCGGATATGCTGGGTCTGGGCCCGGGTCTGCTTCATGACGAAAATATTTTCTTTTTTCAGGGTCTCCGCCGCCGGGAGATCGTTGGGTATCTGAATTGGCACGCTGTTTCCTCCTGATTATACGTTCTCCAAAGCCTGGGCGATATCCCCGATCAGATCCTCGGCGTTCTCCAGGCCGCAGCTCAGGCGGATCAGGTCGGCTCCTACCCCGGCAGCCTCCAGCTCAGCGTCGCTCATCTGCCGATGGGTGGAGGAAGCCGGGTGCAGGCAGCAGGTTCTGGAATCGGCCACATGGGTCTCAATGGAGCCCAGGCGCAGATGCTTCATGAAAACCTCTGCCGCGGCTCTGCCGCCGTTCAGGCCAAAGGAAATCACGCCGCAGGTGCCGTTCGGCATATACTTCCTGGCAAGATCATAGTACTTGTCCCCTTCCAGACCGGAATACTTGACCCACTTGACCTTTTCATGGCCTTTGAGGAAGGTGGCAATTGCCAATGCGTTGGCGCAGTGCTGCTTCATCCGGAAGGGCAGGCTTTCCAGCCCCAGATTCAGAATAAAGGCGTTCTGCGGAGACTGAACGCAGCCAAAGTCCCGCATGAGCTGGGCAACGCACTTATTGATGAACGCGCCGCCCTGACCGAAGTGCTCGGTGTAGGTAACGCCGTGGTAGCTTTCGTCCGGGGTGGTAAGCCCAGGGAACTTGTCCGCATGAGCTGTCCAGTCGAAATTGCCGCTGTCTACGATGCAGCCGCCCAGGCAGGCCGCGTGACCGTCCATGTACTTGGTGGTGGAGTGTGTCACAATGTCCGCTCCCCACTGGAAGGGGCGGCAGTTGATGGGAGTGGCAAAGGTGTTGTCCACAATCAGGGGCACCCCATGGGCATGGGCCGCTCCGGCAAATTTTTCAATATCCAGCACCGTCAGAGCCGGATTGGCAATGGTTTCGCCGAAGACTGCCTTGGTATTGGGGCGGAAAGCGGCGTTCAGCTCCTCCTGGGAGCAGTCCGGATCCACAAAAGTAGTCTCCAGTCCCATTCGCTTCATGGTCACGGCAAACAGGTTGTAGCTGCCGCCGTAGATGGCAGAGCTGGCAACGATGTGGTCGCCTGCCCCCGCAATATTGAATACCGCCAGGAAGGTAGCCGCCTGGCCGGAGCCGGTAAGCATGGCGGCAGAGCCGCCCTCCAAGGCACAGATCTTGGCGGCAACGGCATCGCAGGTGGGATTGGCCAGCCGGGAATAGAAATAGCCCTCAGCCTCCAAGTCGAAAAGCTTTCCCATATCCGCAGAAGTTGCGTACTTGAAGGTAGTGCTCTGAACAATGGGCAGCTGACGGGGCTCACCGTTTCCCGGCTTGTAGCCCGCCTGAATGCAGAGTGTTTCCGGATGCAGATTCTCCATAAAGGTCACCT
Organism: uncultured Oscillospiraceae bacterium; assembly: GCA_900547305.1. Taxonomy (GTDB): domain Bacteria; phylum Bacillota; class Clostridia; order Oscillospirales; family Acutalibacteraceae; genus UBA737. The sequence continues at coordinate 1,494 of URGH01000040.1, forward strand.
CATATTATCAATTCTGTTCTATATTGTACCTTCTTCCCTGGCATTTGTCAACGAAAATAGCATTTCCCTCAGCTGCCGTCGGGAATTTGGCTTGATTTTTCCGGCGAAAGCTGGTATAATACCCCAGTCTGGAGATGTACCCAAGTGGCCGAAGGGTGCGGATTCGAAATCCGCTAGGCGCCGCAAGGCGTGCGGGGGTTCAAATCCCTCCATCTCCGCCACGAAGTGCGGTAGTCCATGATACAATGGGCTACCGTATTTTTTTATTTTTCTGTCGAAGAAGTCCTTATATCAAGCAGTTTTCCGAGTATGGGGTGCAAAAGTCCTCAATGCCCGGATTTTCTATTTTACCGAAGATGAGCTGCTGATTTTTGCTTTGCACCCCCTTATGGGAAAAATCAAAAAGTAGATAGATTTATCAAAAGGTTGCAGAGAAAAATCAAATTGTTCCTTGACATTTATTTGCTACACTTTTCCTCTTCCCCAGGGAGAGTCAATGTTCCTGCTGATTTTGATACAATAAAAAAGCCATCTCCGGGGTCAAAACCGCCGAAAAAGGCATAAAGCAAGGGCTTTCGAGGTCAAATGCTGACTTCGGAAGCCCTTGTTTGCTTTATTCAGTTACAGAGTTCTGCCGTTTCAGAACCCAACCGCACCAGGTGGTGTAAGCCTTGCGGTGTACGGATTTCGGAATAATTAAAAGGTATGGCAAAATTAAAGGGTTCAATCTGTTTCAAGGAGTTCTCTCAGGGTTTTCCCATCAGCGTCTTTCCAGAGTGCATTTCCGCTTAATGAAGCTCCGCCAACAAAGCCAGCTGCTGATGAAGGACTTGAAAGAAGCACATCAGCCGTTAAAACGCCTTTACTATCAATCTTATCCTCATATTTCTTGCGATCCTTTATTGTTCTTTCAGGGCAGCTTTTGGTCACGGTAGGATTGATGGTACTACCTTTCAGCACAACAAACCCCTCGCTTGTTCTTTTCCCGGATGCCGCCCCTTTTCCATATTCCATGTATAGAACTGGCTCTGTGTCGGCTGATTCTGTAGAAGGTATATACGGCTCAAATACCTTATGTCCAAGAGTGCCCATCACAATTTTTGCATAGTCGATAAACTCTTCAAGTTCACTTTCTGTCTCCTCGGTTATATTCCCAGGATTGGGGTCATTTCCGTTTTTAACAACGTAGCGACCGGCTTCTATCGCCATATTACAGAAACGATTTTCAAGATAGCTTATCTCCGTTGGTCCGAAAGAGTTATTAGTCGTAGCTTACAGCTTAACCCTGACAGCCGCTGTCAGGGTTGAAATTTTTTTTGACGGATTCACGAACATATATTTTTGCCAATGAGATAAAATTAAAGCGATGCAAAAACCTTTTGGAATTACATCGCTTTAATTTTACATATTATTTAGTTTTTCGGCTTTCCAACAAATTTATAAAAATTTCATTTCACCACTTGGCAAAATAAAAAATCTGAGGAATACTATAATTAAACGTTCTATTTATGCGAGGGTTTAAATTTATACAAAAAATGCGAAAAAGTCTTTTTAGCAGTCCTGCCACAAAAACCGATGTCTTAAAAGGGTATCGGTTTTTCTTTTATTCCTCAAACAATAAAGCCTACACATAGGTTTTAGTTTAATTATTTTTGGGAGCAAATCGGTAGCAAAAACGCAGAGTCCGAAAGCGGACTCTGCGTTTTTATTATTGTTGTATTTCGGGCTTCCGTCTAAGCATTTTCGAAAATTTATGTGTATATAATTCTTTCCCGAAACCCGTATTAAATAAGTTCGGCTTCCCGAAGCCACGCAACGTACTTGTCATAATTATACGGTGCTGATCCGCTTATATAGTGATTCTTATATTTTTCCCCGCCGTATTCCCATTCCAAAACATAAAAGCGGCAATTATCACCATCAAACGGTATTTTATGCAGTTCCGATATTCCGTTTGAGCTTACGTCGGCCTCAGCTTCGGTTATAACGGCTTGCTCTGTTAAATCGGTCACTTTGTATTTAATACTTATATCCTTTAAAAATTCATTTACCGCCGTAAGAACAAGAAAACCTTCTTTCGGCTCCTTTACCATAAGTGCCACCGGCTCCTGCGAACGTTTTATAAAGCTGTAAGCTATTTTTTTATTATAAAAATAGTCCACAACGGCGTCGGAAAACTGCGGCCAGCCGTCAATTAAATTCCACCAAATAAGCCCTGTTCTGCGCCATTTCTGCGTTCTGAAATTCTCAATGAAAAACTTGACCGCCTCTGCCTGTGAAAGCTGACTTGCAAGCACGAATGTTTCAAGGTCGTCAAAATCCTCGCCGAAAAGCGTTTTAACCTGACCTGCCATCAGGGCTATCCTGTAATCGTAGGGGCATTCGCTGTCGGTTTCCATACATGCGGCATGTACTTGCCATTCATCGTTGCCCTGCCACGGCCACAGCTTTTCCGGTGATATAAACCTTTTAATCGATTCTGCCGACGGGCAGCCGTGATAACCTATTTCACTTGCAAAATGCGGCGAAGCCTTGGTGTAAAATTCGCCCTTGTAATAGTCGCGCGGTCCCCACAGATGATTTTCGGGCAAACCGTCGCGGTTTCCGTTAAGCCACGCCTTTTCGCTTACATACGGCGAGCTCGGCAGGTATTCTCTGTACGGGTCAAGCCTTTTAAGCACCTCCGGTATAATCTCCCTGGTAATACGGTTTTTATTCGGGTCTCTGCTTACATTTTTGTCCAGCCAATAAGCCGACGCCTCGTCGCACTCGTTATCCCCCGCCCAAAGTGCCAGTGACGCATGCCTGCGAAGTTTTTTAACAATAAACTCCGTTTCCTCGCGCATTTTTTCAAGAAACTCTCTGTTTTGCGGGTATGTAGCGCACCCCATGGCGAAATCCTGCCAAACTAAAACGCCGTTTTTATCGCAAAAATCAAAGAATTCATGATCCTCATATACGTTTCCGCCCCAGCAGCGCACCGCATTGCAGTTTACGTCAACCAGCATATCAAGCGCTTTTTTAAGTCTTTCGCCGTCTCTTGAATGGAAAGCGTCAAGAGGAACCCAATTAGTACCCCTGATATATGCCCTTACGCCGTTAACGCAAAAGCAAAACTCTCCGCTGCCGCCGCTGTCTGTAGTATCACTTTTTTCAAGTTTTACGGTACGGATACCGAAATTAAATTCGGTTGTATCGACAATTTCCTCTCCGTGATATAGGGTTGCCGTCACCTTATAAAGATTTTGCTCGCCCATATCGCGCAGCCACCACAACGACGGGTTTTCAACCGTAAACGTAAAAGCCCCGTTATTGTGCCAGAGCTTATTAAAATAAACGCTGAATTTACTTTCCTTACATTCACCTTTTATATCAAGAGAATATTCGGTTGAATAGTCGCCGCCGATAACCGTACTGAAATTTCCGCAAATATACGCCTTATTATCCGACATTTCCGAGGTTGATAAATATATATCCTCAATATAATCGGATTTTTTCTCTACAAGGCGGCAATTACGCCAAAGCCCGCCGGATACAAACCTCGGCATAATATCCCATCCGAAGGAATGTGCCGCCTTTCTTACCGAGAGGGCGGCGGCGTTGTATTTTTGGTGCGTCAGAACATCCATATCAAAATTAAACCTTCGCGCCTCAATAACGGTCGGCTTAATATGCACCAAAAGCTCATTGGCGCCGTTTTTTATTCCCTTTGCCGCAAATTCGTAGGCTATAAACATATTATCGGTCGAGCCGATAATATTTCCGTTTAAATATATATCCGAGAATGTATCAATACCGTCAAATATCAAATATGCCCTTTTCGGTTCGTTTCCCGTGTAATCAAATCTGACGGAATACCACAAATGGCGGTTTTCGTATTTTTGTATATCAAGAGGATTTTTGCCGTAAAACGGATCTTCAATCAAACCCGCTTTTTGCATATCCAGCTCGAAATTACCCGGAACAGTTGCGGGTATTGAGCTTATTCCGTGCGACTTCAGAGAAAGCTCATCGGTAATTTCTTCCGCAAAGTCCTTGCAGATTCTGTTTTCTGAAATATACAGCCGCCAATTTTCATTTAAAATCCGTTCTGTAAGATACATTTATATTTTCCCCTTTATTAAAAACTGCGGTAACGGCATTATTATACACCGTTTCGGCTCTGACTTCAACAGTTTATTCAGACAATATAATCGGACAAATTTTCCGCTATTGGAAATATTGTAACCTGATTGTAGTGTCTGCGCACACGGAAATTACCGCTGACTCGGTACTGCGGGTAATAATATGAAATGTTATGCGGTGCAATAATTTTTTGTTGACTTTTCGGTTTGTATGTGCTATTATAGTTACAATATATGGAACGGTGCATTTTGAAATCCGCCCGGTATGCGGCTTTTCGGTTTGTACTCCGCCCTTTCGGATATTCAATATCAGCCTTTAAGACGGTACAGAGATACCGGCAAGGAATAAAATAAGCGCGTTCTTACGTTTGTATTATGCTGTTTTTCAGCGCCTTGCCGTGTGCAGGGCGCTTATTTCATTGCTTTTTTTCGGGAGTGTGAAAATATGGAAAAATTCAAAGCAACGCTTATGGACGAGGCTGCGGTTGCGCGCGCGCTCAAACGTATATCACACGAAATACTTGAAAAAAACAACGGCACCGAAAATCTTTGTATTATAGGAATAAAGCGCCGCGGTGTAGCGCTTGCGAAAATTTTATCCGATAATATTTTTGCCATTGAGGGCGTACGCGTTCCTACGGGTGAGCTGGACATTACCTTTTACCGCGATGATCTTACGGCAATTTCGCCCGACCCTGTAATTCACCCGACCGAGCTTGAGTTTTCTGTTGTGGGTAAAAAAGTTGTTTTGGTGGACGACGTGCTTTATACCGGCAGAACGGTGCGCGCGGCATTGGACGCGCTTATGAGCCACGGCAGAGCGGCAGCGGTGCAGCTTGCGGTGCTTATTGACAGAGGGCACAGAGAGCTGCCTATACGCGGCGATTATGTGGGCAAAAATATTCCCACCTCTAAAAACGAGGTAATAGCGGTTAAAATTCCGCCGTATGACGATATAACAGCGGCGAAGCTTTACGAGGTATAAACGGCTTACGCCGTGTATATAAAAAACGCGCCGGGGTTCAAAGAGGAGTTTGGCGCTAAAACGGAGGAAGTAAAACATGAAACTTATCTACGGAGTCAAGGACAAACCAAGCTTCGGCAAAGTAATCGTTTTTGCTTTGCAGCAGCTGCTCGCAATTCTTGCGGCGACAATTGCGGTGCCTACAATAGTGCAGAACGGCATGTCGCAATCGGCAGCGCTTTTCGGCGCAGGTATAGGCACACTGGTATATCTTCTGTTCACAAAGTTCAGAAGTCCGGTATTTTTGGGTTCGTCATTCGCGTTTATCGGCTCAATGCTGGCGGCATTTGCCGGCGCAGCGTCTGCTAAAGCAGGCTATGTAGGCTTAATTCTCGGTGCGACATTTGCAGGTCTTGTATATGTTGTTATTGCAATCGCAGTTAAATTTGTCGGTGTAGACTGGATAAATAAATTGATGCCGGCAGTAGTTATAGGACCCACCGTTTCAATAATCGGCTTATCCCTTGCGGCAAACGCGGTAAGCGATATTACCAAGGGCAAGGTGCTCGACGGCGAAGGCAACTCGGCTGCCAACCCGCTTATTTGCCTGCTGTGCGGACTTATAACCCTTTTGGTTGTAACAATCTGCTCGGTTTACGGCAAGAAAATGGTAAAGCTTATTCCTTTCATTATAGGCATACTTGCGGGCTATGCAGCCGCGGCAATCTTTACGGTTATAGGCATTGCTACCGATAATCAGGCGCTCCAAATAATAAACTTTGAAGTATTTAAAAATATGAGCATAGTTTCCGTTCCCGATTTCACCTTCTTTGAGGCGGCAAAGGGAATAAGCGAAATCAACGGTCAGTACATAGCAACGGTTGCGGTTGCGTATATTCCGGTTGCGTTCGTTGTGTTTGCTGAGCACATTGCAGACCACAAGAACCTTTCATCGGTAATTGAAAAGGATCTTCTTGAAGACCCGGGACTTCACAGAACCCTGCTCGGCGATGGCGTAGGTTCTATTGCCGGCGCTGTATTCGGCGGCTGCCCGAACACCACCTACGGCGAATCGGTAGGCTGCGTTGCAATAACCGGTAACGCTTCTGTTGTAACCATATTCGCAACGGCAATACTTGCAATTATAATTTCCTTCTTCGGTCCGTTTGTAACCTTCCTTTCCACAATTCCCAACTGCGTAATGGGCGGCGTGTGCGTAACCCTTTACGGATTTATAGCCGTATCGGGTCTTAAAATGATACAGGAGGTTGACCTAAACGATAACAGAAATCTCTTTGTAGTGGCTGTAATCCTTATCTGCGGCATAGGCGGTCTTACCGTATCGTTCGGTAAAATCACAATCACCTCTATCGCCTGCGCGCTGATACTCGGTATAATCACAAACGTTATTCTCGGCAACAAAAAGAACAAAGCCGAATAAACAGATAAATTTATAAATTTCGCCCGGCATTTCTCAAACGGAAATGTCGGGCGAAATTTTTTTATATACCGGATGCCGGACAGCAGACCGACACCCATAAGCTGCTTTTTTCTCGCATAGATTTTAGGCTTTCACCGGTTTAGTTAACAGCCCCTCAGTTTCGCTTACGCTCAACAGCGTCTCGGCTGCCGCCTCGGTCGCGGTGCTTCTGCTCCGCAGAGGTGTCCACCGGACACCCGCACCCTTACACAGGGGAGCCTATTTTGCAATTTTATTAGCTTTTTCCTTTAAACTTAATCACGCAGGACTGAAAGGCTGAAACCGTCAGCTCTATTCGCTTTCCTTTTCGGGTAAAGTAATTGTTATTTCGGTGCCCTCGCCGAGTCGGCTTTCAGCCGAAATTTTACCGCCCAAGCTCAGCGCTATGTGCTTTACTATTGAAAGCCCAAGCCCCGTGCCGCCGCTTTGCTTTGAGCGGCTTTTATCCACACGGTAAAAGCGCTCAAAAATGCGGTCTATATGCTCGGGCGCTATGCCTATGCCCGTATCGCTTACCCGAATAAAGGCGCTGCCGCCCGCAGAGCCTACGGTCACCTTAACGCTGCCGTTCTCGCGGTTGTATTTTACCGCATTATCGCAAAGGTTGTAAATCATTTCAAAAATAAGCGATTTCCCGCCGTTCACAAGGGTGCTCTCACCCTCTGCCGTTACGGTTATTCCCGCTTTCTTTGCTACGCCCGAAATGCTCTTTACCGCGTCGTTTGCTACATCTAATATATCTGTCGTTTCCGCTTTTTCAGCATCCTCCGCGCCCTCGTCAAGCTCTGAGAGCCTTATAATATCGTTCACAAGGGCAAGCAGGCGCGCTGCCTCGCGGTTAATATCTCCGCCGAAGCCCTTAACGTCCTCGGGCTTTACAATGCCGTTCATAAGCATATCGGATATTCCGCAAATTGAGGTGAGCGGGGTTTTAAGCTCGTGCGATACGTTCGCCGTAAATTCGCGGCGCAGCTTTTCGCGCTTTTCCTTTTCGGTTATATCAACAAGTAGTATGACCGCGCCGCAGGGCTCGCCGTTTTCATCGTAAACCGGGTTTGCGGTTATATTGAAGTATTTTCCGTCAAGCGGCAAAATGTCGTCGCCCGAGCGCTTTTCCTTAATATCGTCAAATATTTTTCTGAAAACCTCGCTGCGGTTGATGGTTAAAATATTGCTGCCGTTTATATCGCCCTGCGTTCCGAAGAACCTTTCGGTGCCCTTGTTGTGGGTTAAAATATTGCCGTTAATATCGGTAAGCACCAGACCCTCGCTCATATTTTCGGCAATCGCCTCAAATTCGCGGCGGCTGCGCGTGAGCTTTGCTATCTGGCGGTCAATTTTGCGGTTCTGCGCGTTTATTTTTGAAATAAGCGGCGAAAGTTCGCTGTATGCCGAGTCGGTCACGGGTCTGTCAAGGTCAATTTCGTTTATCGGCTTTACTATTTTTTTAGCTATAACCGAGGCTAAAACATTTGCAAGCACAAACACCATAATCGCAATGGCGCAAATAGGCGGTAAAAGTTCCAGCACCACCGCCCAAACGGTAAGCGACGCGCCCGCAACGCGCAAAATATTGCCGTTTTTAAGCTTTTTTGCGTAATAGCAGGTCTTTTGCCCCAGGGTTTCCGAGCGGCGCGTATCATACCCCTCGCCGTCAGTTTCCGCCTCTTTTACCTCACGGCGGCTCGAGTGGTTTTCCATAGCCTCGGGGTTGCTCTTGTTATCGTAAAGCACCTTGCCCGAGGGGTCTATAAGGGTTATTCGGTCGCTTATACTCGAATATTCGGAAAGGCTGTTTTGCTCTGCCGCAACGCTTATTATTTCCGCCTTGCTGCGCAGCTCCTTGTAGGATTTTTCATCGTATATCTGATATTGCACTCCAACCGTGAAAATAAGGCAGGCAAGCATTGTTATAACGGTTGAAATAAGTATTCCTCTGTAAATTTTTCCGGTCATAAAAATACCCCTTTTGTCAAACTATTTTATAGCCGACTCCCCGTACTGTTCCTATAATATCTCCGCTCTCCCCGAGCTTTGAACGCAGACTTCTTATGTGCACGTCCACCGTGCGGTTTTCACCGTCGTAATCGTAGCCCCATATATCGTTTAAAAGCTGGTCGCGCGTAAACACCGCGCCGCGGTTTTTAAGCAGCAGGCACAAAAGCTCGAATTCCTTTAGGGTAAGCTCGGTTTCCTTGCCGTCCACCGTTACAATATGCTTGGTCTTGTTTACATAAAGCTTGCCTACGGTGTACTCAACGTCTGCCGCTGCGGTTCTGCGCAGCAGCGCCTTTATGCGTGATATAAGCTCCATTGTGCCGAAAGGCTTGGCTATATAGTCGTCTGCACCGCTGTCAAGCCCTACCACCTTATCGTACTCGGTGGATTTAGCGGTTAACATAATAACAGGCAGCTGCTTTGTATCGGGGCGGGAACGCAGCCACTTCAAAACGGAAATTCCGTCCTCCTCGGGCAGCATTATATCAAGCAGGGCAATATCGGGCTTTTTATGCTCCACCGCCTCTTTAAAAAGCGACGGCAGCGGAAAGCCCTCCGCCTCCATTCCGGTTTGCCTTAACGCGTAAATCACAAACCGACGTATGCTCTCGTCGTCTTCTAGCAGATATACCATTTTTCCACGTCCCTTTTTTATTTTATCTGTGCGTGCCGGTAATTGAATATTCCACCCACTCGGCTATATTCACCGCATGGTCGCCTATGCGCTCAAGATATTTCGCAATCATTAAAAGGTCAATGCAAAATTCGCCGTTGGCTTTATCCTCGGTTATAAGCTGCACAAGCTCATCCTTTACGCAGTCGAAAAGGTTATCCACCTTATCGTCATACGCCATAACCGCGCGCGCCAGCTCCACATCCTTTTTAACAAAGGAGTCAACGCTGTCGGTCACCATTTCGGTGGCGGCGGCAGCCATATCCTTAATGTGAATTTTGCTTTTAACGTTGCTGTTTTTAATGAATTTCGCAATTTCGGCAATATCATATGCCTGGTCGCCTATGCGCTCCATATCCGAAATCATTTTAAGCGCGGAGGATATTACCCTTAAATCGCGCGCTACGGGCTGCTGCTCAAGCAGCAGTTTCATACAAATAGACTCAATATCCCGCTCCTTGCGGTTAATTTCGTCCTCGGCTTCAACCGCCTTTTGGCAGAGCGCGTCGTCATCATCTAAAAAGCCCTTTACCGAGGCGCTTATGGCGTCCTCGCAGAGCGCGCCCATTGTTATAAGCTCTAAATTCAGCTTTTCAAGCTGACTGTCAAATTTATTTCTCATAATCAACCGAACCTTCCCGTAATATAATCCTCGGTACGTTTATCCTGCGGGGTGGAGAACATTTTCTCGGTTTCGGAGTATTCTACCACCTCGCCCAAAAGGAAAAACGCCGTGTAATCGGAAATTCTTACCGCCTGCTGCATATTGTGCGTAACCATTATTATGGTATATTTCTTTTTAAGCTCAAGCGCAAGGTCTTCTATTTTAGAGGTAGAAATAGGGTCGAGCGCGCTTGTAGGCTCATCCATTAAAAGCACCTCGGGCTTTACAGCCAGCGCGCGCGCAATGCAAAGGCGCTGCTGCTGCCCGCCCGACATTGCAAGGGCGCTCTTTTTAAGCACGTCCTTTGTTTCATCCCATATGGCGGCGTCGCGCAATGATTCCTCCACAATTTCATCCAGCTTTGCCTTTGAGCGTATGCCGTGGGTACGCGGACCGAAGGCTATGTTATCATATATCGACATAGGAAACGGGTTAGGCTTTTGGAAAACCATTCCCACGCGCCGGCGCAGCATATTCACGTCCATATTACCGTAAATATCCTCGCCGTCCAGCAGCACCTCGCCCGTAATGCGGCAGCCCTCAACCAAATCGTTCATACGGTTAAGGGATTTAAGCAGGGTTGATTTACCGCAGCCCGAGGGCCCTATAAAGGCGGTTATGCTGTTTTCCCGCATGCCGAGATTTATATTTTTAAGCGCCTTAAAGTCATTATACCATAAATCAAGATTTTTTACAGTAAATTTTTCCATAGTTTTTTATTTCCCCTTTGCCGTAATTCTTTTAGCTATAAGACCCGACAGCATATTTATTATAAGCACCAGTATAAGCAGCACCACCGCCGTAGCGTATGCTTCGTTCATATAAAGCCCCTCGCTCAGTAGCGCGTACATATGAACAGAAAGCGTTCTGCCCGAGTGCATTAAATCCTTTGGTATTCCCGCAACCGTGCCCGAGGTGTAAATAAGCGCCGCCGTTTCGCCCACAATTCTGCCGACCGAAAGTATAACGCCCGAGAGTATTCCTGGCACGGCGGAGGGCAGCACAACCTTGAAAACCGTGCGCAGCCTGCCCGCGCCCAGCCCAAAGCTGCCCTCTCTGTATGCGTCGGGCACGCCGAGCAAGGCTTCTTCGGTAGTGCGCATCATGGTAGGCAGTATCATAATAGCCAGCGTCAGCGCGCCCGAAAGCATTGATTGATGAAAATGGCAGGCAATAACGAATATTAAATACCCGAAAAGTCCGTAAACGATTGACGGTATTCCCGCAAGGGTTTCGGTTGTGACCCTTACCACCGAAACCAGCGTGTTGCCGCGCTTTGCGTACTCGGTTAAGTAAACCGCCGAGAAAATGCCTATGGGGGCTGCCAGTAAAAGGGACAGAGCCGTCATTATAACCGTGTTAATTATTGCGGGCATCATTGAAACGTTTTCGCTGTTGTACTGCCACTCAAAAAGCGAGGGCTTAATGTTCGGTACGCCCTTAATAAGTATATACGCCACAAGAAAAACCACAACCGCCGCCGTAAGCAAAGCCGCAAGCCAGGTTATAAGCAGCATAATAAGCGAGCCGGGGTGATTTTTGTAATTTATGAATTTTTGCTTTAAGGAGATTTTATTTACAGCGTCCATTTACTTTTTCTCCTTTTTAACAAGTGAAAACAAGAGGTTTATTATAAGAATAAACACGAACAGCACAACCGAGGTTGCTATAAGCGCCTCTCTGTGTAAATCGGCGGCGTAGCCCATTTCAAGCACTATGTTGGAGGTGAGTGTGCGCACACCGCTGAAAATGCTTGTGGGTATTATAGCCTGGTTGCCCGCAACCATATTGACCGCCATAGCTTCGCCTATTGCCCTGCCTATTCCTAAAATAACGCCCGCCGTAATGCCCGATTTCGCCGCGGGCAGCACCGTTCTGTAAATGCTGCGCTCGTGCGTGGCACCCAGTGCTAAAGCGCCCTCGTAGTAGCTTTCGGGCACGGCGCGTATTGCCGCCTCGGAAACGCTTATAATGGTGGGCAAAATCATAATGCCTAACATTACAGAGGCGGTAAGCACGCTTTTGCCCGAGCCGCCGAACAAATTCTGCATTGCGGGCACAATTACCACCAGCCCGAAAAAGCCGTACACAATAGAGGGTATTCCCGCAAGCAGGTCAACTGCGGGCTTGAATATTTTGTAAAGCCCTTTGGGGCAAAAGCGCGCCAAAAACACCGCGCATAAAACGCCTATCGGCACACCTATAATAATAGCACCCGCCGTAACGTAAATGCTGCCTATTATCATCGGCAGTATGCCGTAAAGGTCTTCAAGCGGCTTCCAGCGCTTACCGAGAAGAAAATTCGCAAAGCCTATTTTGTCCATGGTGGGTAATCCGTTTGAAAAGAGAAACACGCATATTAAAATTACCGATATAATGGAAACGCAGGCGCAGAGCATAAACACAATGCGCATTGCCGTTTCTTTTATTTTTGAAATTGTTGTGTTCATAAATACTCCTGTTATGCGGCAAAGCCCTCGTGATTGAGGGCTCGCCGGAAAGAGGTGATCTTTTATTTTATTTCGCTCCACTTGGTAAGTGAGCCGGTGTAGATGTTTTTGATCTGCTCGCTTGTAATCGCGTCAAGGGTGTTATCCTTATTTACTATTACCGCAATGCCGTCAAGCGCAATCTTAATGGAGTTAAGTCCCGCTTCCTTTTCGCTGTCCTTTACATCACGCGACGCCATACCTATATCGTATATTCCGTCAATCGCGCCTTTCATACCCGAGGATGAGTCGTTCTGCTGAACATCTATTGTAACATCGGGGTTTACCTTTACATATGCCTCTTTAAGCTTTTCCATTACCGGTGTTACCGAGGAAGAACCGCCTATGGTAATCTTGCCTTTCTGACCGGAGGCTTTGTAAGCGCCTGTGTTGCCCTCGCTTATATAGCCGTTCTTTTCAACTACCGCCTGACCTTCTGCGCTGAGTATAAACTTGATAAAGTCGCTTGCAACTCCCGTAGCGTCGCCCTTGGTGGCAATGTTGAACGGACGTGAAACCTTGTAATCGCCGCTCTTTACGTTATCGGTGGTAGCTTCAGCGCCGTCAACCTTTAACGCCTTAACCTTGCTCGTATCAAGCGAGCCGAGCGAAATGTAACCGATAGCCGCCTTGTTGCCCTGAACCGTTGTAATCATAACCGAGGTGGAGTTTGTGGTTTCTGCGGTATCAATCGTTTTATCAACCTTTTTGCCGTCGGCGTTCTTTTCCTCTATTCCCAAAAGCTCAATAAACGCGCCGCGCGTGCCTGAGCCTTCCTCGCGGGTCAGTACCGATATTGCGTCCGTGCCCGTGCCTGTTCCGCTGTTTTTACTGTCTGTTACTTTGTCCGTGCCGCAGCCTGCAAGTGCAAATACCGTCATAACGGCTGCAAGACCTAAACTCAAAATTCTTTTCATTTCTTTTTATCTCCTTTTCATTTGTCTGACCCTATTATATTTCCCCTATGTTAAGTCTGTAATCAAAGTAATGTTAAATCCGTGTTAAATATCGTCTTAAAAAATTCTTAAAACTTTTCCCTGTTGTTTTTTTGAAAATATGTGTTATAATTGGTATATATAAAACCTCGCAATCTGAAAGGAATGTTTATATATATGTCTTTCGGGAAAGCAGGAAATAATATCCTTCTTTTTTTCAGACAAACACTTCCCTGCTTTATAAGGGATAATTTTGAAATAAAAAGCTCAAAACGTTCAAAAATAATCGGCGCTGTAATATGCGCCGTTACTCTCGTAGCCGTTATACTGGACGTTAACGCATATACCTCGCAGGAATTTACCGCAAAATGGCTGCTGCTTGCCTTCGCGCTTATGTGCCCGTTTATTCTCGGTATAGTCGCGGCGTATTCGGTCGTTATTAAAACCGATAAGCTAAATAAGGTGTGGCATTTCATAGCGCTGTTTTTAATGCCGTTTGTCACCATTACAATGACCGAATGTTTAAATAATGTATTTATTTATAATATGACCTATTTGGGCTTTTTCGGGAATTACATGCTTGTAATAATAATGTATTTTCTTATTTTTGCCGTTTCGGGCAGTTTTCGGCTTTCATATCTTATAGTCAACCCTATATTATTCGGCTTCGGCGTTGCGCACAGCTATATTATGGACTTCCGCGGCACGCCCTTTTTGCCCATGGACTTTTTAAGCATAAAAACCGCCGTGGGCGTTGCCAACACATATAATTACACCCCGACATATAAAATAATGACAGCGGCGCTTATATTCATTTTTATTATAATTATAGGCGCAAAAACCAAGACTCCTAAATATAATGTTCTTACAAAGGTTATTTCACGCGCCTTTGCGGGAACGTTTTCTTCGGTTTTGTTAATTCTTTTCTATTTTACAAGTATTTTTGCCGATATGGGCGTAAAGCCCGACTTTTGGAACCAGACAAGGGGCTACCATAACTACGGCTTTGCCTTTAACTTTTTCTGCAATACAAAATACCTTTATATGTCGCAGCCGAGCGACTACGACCCCAAGCAGATAAAGGATTATGTAAGCAGCGTTATAAGCGATACAGATAATAAAAACAACACCGATGACAATTATACAAAGCCGAATATTATTTGCATAATGAACGAATCGCTTTCGGATTTAAAGGTGCTCGGAAACCTTGAAACCAACGAGGACTATATGCCCTTTATGCGCAGCCTTACCGAAAACACAATTAAGGGCAACCTTTATGTTCCGGTAATAGGCGCGGGCACCTCAAACACCGAGTTTGAATTTTTAACCGGGCACACAACCGCATTTTTGCCCTCGGGCAGCAACGCGTATATGCTGTATATCAAAAACCCGATAGCCTCGCTTGTTTCCACGCTTAAAGGGCAGGGCTATTCCTCAGCGGCGCTCCACCCGTATTATGCCGAGGGCTGGAACAGAACCAAGGTTTACAATTATTTGGGCTTTAATAAATTTACAAGCCTTGAAAATATTATCGATATTTCCCTTATGCGCGAATATCAGACAAACGGCAGCGACCCGAATTACCTGCAATCGCTTATAGAGCAGTATTACCCTGATGAAAGCAATATGCTGATACGCCAGTATATAAGCGACTCTTATGACTATAAGCTTTTAATAAGGGATTACGAGCAGCGGGATAAATCAGTTCCCTTCTTCTGCTTTAACGTTACAATGCAGAACCACGGCGGTTACACCACAAGCTGCGTAAACTTCGACGAAAGCATTTACGCCACCTCGGTTTCAAAGCCGTATACCAAGGCGAATAAATACCTATCCCTTGTAAAGGCAAGCGATAACGCATTTAAAGAGCTTGTGGAATACTTTAAAAATGTTGACGAGCCTACGGTTATTTGTATGTTCGGCGACCACCAGCCCTCGGTTGAATCGGAGTTTATAGCCGAGGTTATAGGCACAAGCAGCCTTTCGGGCCTTACCCCCGAGCAGGAACAGAGTCGCCATGTAACGCCGTTTATAATATGGGCGAATTACGATATAGGTTCACAGACGATTGATAAACTAAGCTCCAACTATCTCTCATCCCTTGTTCTTAAAACCGCGGGCGTAAAGCTGACGGAATACAATAAATACCTATTAAAGCTTTCGGAAACGCTGCCTGTTATAGACACGGTGGGGTATATAGACAACGAAGACAACTATTACAAATGGAGCGATGTTTCCCCCTACAGTCATTTGCTCGATGAATACGAAAAAATACAGTACAACAATATTTTCGACCAGAAAAACGCCGATTCGGATATATTCTATATCAACGGTTATGTTCCAAAAGCCACCGACGAAGAATTTACCGATGAAAGCGGAGAGGAGAATTAAATGCGCAACACCTCGCTTTGCCATATAGAAAAAAACGGCAAATATTTAATGCTGCACCGCGTTAAAAAGGAAAACGATTTAAACCGCGATAAATGGGTAGGCATAGGCGGAAAATTTGAGGACGGCGAAAGCCCCGAAGAATGTAACGCGCGCGAGGTGCTTGAGGAAACGGGGCTTACGTTGCTTAACGCGCACTATCGCGGAATAGTAACCTTTGTTTCGGACAAATGGGAAACGGAGTATATGCATATATTCCATTCCGACGCTTTTACGGGCGAAATTAAAGAATGTGACGAGGGAACGCTGGAATGGATAGATAAGCAGGAGCTTTACAATAAGCCCATTTGGGAGGGCGACAAAATATTTTTAAGGCTTTTGGAAAAGCCCTCGCCTTTCTTTTCGCTCAAGCTCCAATACATAGGCGATACATTAGTAAATTCCGTTCTGCACTTTGCTGAATAGAAAGAGGAAGTTTTATGAATATATGCGTTTACGGCGCGTCAAGCAGCTCTATTGCGAAATCATACATTAACCCAACCGAAGAACTTGGTGAGAAAATAGCAAAGCGCGGGCACAACCTTGTTTACGGCGCGGGCGCGCTGGGGCTTATGGGTGCCGCCGCGCGGGGTGTTTTAAAAGGCGGCGGTAAAATAATAGGCGTTGTTCCCGCTTTTTTTAAGGTGGACGGCGTGCTTTTTGACGATTGCACCGAAATTATTTTTACAGATACTATGCGAGAAAGAAAAGGCATAATGGAGGAAAAATCCGACGCGTTTATTATGACCCCCGGCGGGCTTGGCACCTATGATGAATTTTTTGAAATTCTCACCCTGAAGCAGTTAGGAAAGCACACAAAGCCCATAGCCGTGTTTAATATTAACGGCTATTTCGACCCGCTGCGTGCAGTGCTTGAAAATGCGGTAAACAAGCAGTTTATGACCCCGCAAAGCCTGCGCCTGTGCGAATTTTTCGACCGCCCCGACCGACTGCTCGATTATCTTGAAAGCTATTCCGATTCGTTCACCTCAATCGGTGATTTTAAAAATATAAAATAATGCCAAACAGTAAAATATCCAATGTCTAAAATCTATAACGGCAGACCTCGCTTTAACAGCGAGATCTGCCGTACTTTTGTTTCTAAAAAGAAATTTTCATAAGCTTAAGCCAGCGCTTGGCGTCGTCAAGCCATTCCGCCGCGCATTTCATTTCATCGGGAACACCGTCGCAGGAAACGGCGTCCACCGTTGATGAACCGTGATACCCGAACGGGAAAATATGCAGTTCAAACGGCACATTGTGCTGACTCAGCGCACCGGCATATAAAAGGCTGTTCATTACCGGAACGCAGCTGTCGTTTGCGGTGTGCCATATGTAGGCGGGCGGAGTGTTTTCCGTTACCCTGCGGTCGCAGGAAAAATAGTTTATTTCTTCCTCGGTGCGCTCGGGCTTGCCGAGCAGATTATCAAAGCTGCCCATATGCCCGTGTGCGGGGTCGGCGGTTATTACTGGGTATGAAAGCACCGAGGCGTTTACCGACTTGCTCTCGGGGAAAACCTCGCGAACCTCCTTGCAATCATACATTGTGGAGTAATGCGCCGCAAGGTGTCCGCCTGCGGAAAAACCGATTATTGCAAGCTTTGAAACATCGCAGTTCCAATTATCGGCATTTTTGTATATAAGCTCAACCGTTGCCGCAACCTCACGCATTTGCGTGGGGAAACGGTGGGGCGCCACGGAATAATATATAACAAATACATTAAAACCATCCGGCAAAAAGTGCATTGCTATCGGCTCTGCCTCACGCTGACTGCACATAGCATATCCGCCGCCGGGGCATACTATCATACAGGGGCGTTTTCTGTTTTCCCTGTGCATTTCGGTCATATTGTACGGCAGGTACATATCCACCGTGGGGTCGCAGCCGTCTTCCCCTAAAAACGGGTATATTTCTTTAAGATGAATAGTTTCGGTTTTCATTTTCACAACAACTCCTCTATTTGAACATATTACCACGGGCGGCGTGAAAAATCAATATGAAATCAGCAATTTTGAAATTTAATTTGCGGCGTGTTTATCATCGGGTAACGGGTAAGCTCTGCCGCGTTTAAATTCTCTTTAAACATATCTATTGCGGTTATTTGCCTGTTTTCATAGGTGGTGTAATAATATATGCCGCTTTGCGCGTCAAAGCAGGCGGTGTATATTGTCTTTTCAAGCCCGCCGTTTTCGGTTATACAGCATCCGTTTTGCTGCTCTACCGAGCCTAAAATATGGAAAAGCTGCGTAATTCCGTCATATTTGCCGTTTCCCGATACAGAGTTCGCCGCAACAAACGCCGCCCTTACAAACCGCGATTGCGAGGAAAGGTCGCCCGGCAGCCCCAACGCACCCATACCGCGGCTGTAACTTTTAAGCGGCAGTGCAGGCGAAAAGCTGTTTTTAGGCGGGTACGGACTTAAAGCCATATAGTTATTAAGGTCTTGCATTTGATAATCAAACGGCGGCTCGTTTGCAAGCACATTTGCGGGGTTGCTGTGAATTATAAGTCTGCCGTTTTTCGGCTCGGCAACAACCGTTTCGTTTTTATCGGCTAAAATCCAGTGCAGTTTTGCCGCGGGCAGCTGCTCGCTGAACGGAATATTTCCAAGCGTTATTTCGCTCAAAAGCACGCGCGTCTCACCTATATCGGCACATTTAGCCAGCACAAGGGGGATAAGCTCAAATGGCGCGGTGCAGCCTTCCGTCTTTTCCGAATAAGACGCACTGTTTACAAAGTTAAGCCCCGCAATGCAAAGCCCCTTTTCGTTCGCCGCGTCGTAATAAAGCGGGTAACCGCCCGCCATATGCGCTGTGCCTATCATGGCATAGTGCGCGGCGTCTGCTCCGTATGCCGTAAAATCAAACCGAAAATTTCGGGGCGTTATTACAATTTCCTCCCCGTAGGACATTTCGTAATCAAGGTTTCTTCCAAAGTAAAAGCCGTTTTTTCTGTATGCCGCGGCAGTACACATTTATATCACGCTCCAAGACTTAAAATTCCCGTAACAGTATGTTTAATTCTCTATTTCCAAAAGCATTTTTCTGAGCTGCGTCAAATCGGCTGAATTTATTTTATTATCCGCGTTTAAATTCAAATACCAATATTTATTAATATCTTCGATTCCCTCGGAGAGACTTATTTTCATATTTATTATATCGCGTATATCAATTACGCCGTCACAATTCGCGTCTCCGGGCAAAATAACCGTTATTATCATTTCCCTACCCAATGGAGAGTAAGCATACCCCGCAGTACCGTTTATTCCTGCAGCGGCAAGCATATTTCTAAAGTGTTTTTTAAAGTTATTTTGAAATTCTTCCATATTGCCCGTAATATAAATATGCAGTTTTTTCCCGTCCGTTTTTATCAAAGCGCCTAAATCATCCGCTGAAAATTCATTAAAGATTCCGCCGTAAACCGCAAAATAATTAGCGTCGGTCGAATTACATTCGGGTATTCTATAAACGGTTGTATCAAAAGCGTGGTCCTCTTTTATTCGCTCATCGGTAATGTTAAAATAAGCGTGAAAAGTATCGCTTTCCTGATCGTCCCACGTTAAATCGACATTATAATACCTGCCGTCTATTCTTACAATATTCCAAGCGTGGTTGCCGCCCTTTCCCGTGCCCGTTACCATAAACGACTGAATACCCACCCTTTGCAAAAGATACTGAAAAGCCTGCGTATATCCGTCGCAAACCGCTCTTCCGTTTACCAAAGCACCGTATGCGGTATGAGCATATTTTTCGTTTAAATCGTAAGTTATACTTTTTGCAAGCCTGTCGTGCAAAAGCCTTTCCCGCTCAAATTCAGGCATACTCGGCGTTATTCCTTTAAGCAGCTCATCTGCGGCGGCATTGATTTTTTCCGTCTCGGCGGGCAAATTTTCTTTTGTGAAAAAATATTCCGGGGCAATAAAAGATTCACATGTACCGTCCGCATATACGTATCTTCCAGATGAAAGTGTAACCGGATTCAGCCAAAAATGCTCCGGGTGATCCGAACGGTAGGAATTAAAAATCATCCATATCTCATTTCTGTCTGCTTCCGTTCCTAACCTTATTTTACTTTCAAAGTTTTCAACCCCGCTTTTGATTGCATTATATGCCGTAAAATACTTTTCTTTTCCGATTTCGTTTTCAAGCGCTGTTTCAACATAGTATTCCGGCATATTAAAGCCGTTTGCCGTATTTTGCTCCGCCGCAACAGGCAAAGCTCCCATTGTAACCGCAAAGGCCGCAATAAGTGCGGCAAAATATATTTTGATTTTTTTCATATTTATCCCCCCTGATAATATTAACTATACTATAACATTCGGCTTAATGTCAAGCAAAGCTCGGAATAATAGCAAATTAAAAAGTAAATAATATATGAAAAGGATGTGGTTTATATGTTTCCTACCGAAAAAGAATACGGTAAAATGACAAAGCGTATCTCTCCCCCGTCAACCAAGGTTAAGGATTTTATTCTGGCTTATGCTGTGGGCGGCTTAATATGCGTAATAGGTCAGCTTCTTAAGGAATGGTTCACGGCGCTTGATATGCCAGAAAAGGTAGTAAAGGCGGCTGTGCCCTCATTGCTTGTATTTATTGCCGCGTGGCTTACCGGACTTAAAATTTTTGATAAAATTGCAAAGCGCGCAGGCGCGGGCACGCTTGTGCCCATAACAGGCTTTGCAAACGCAGTGGTATCCCCCGCGATTGAATATAAAAGCGAGGGCTTTGTTTTGGGGCTGGGCGCTAAAATGTTTACAATAGCGGGGCCTGTTATAGTATACGGCACGCTGGCAAGCGTTATATACGGCATTATTTTATATATTATGAGTATTTGCGGGTGAAAATATGAAAAGAACGGGTAAACGCACCATTATTTTTGAAAATAAACCGAGAGTTATAAGCTACGGCTCGGTGGTGGGAAAAAAGGAGCACGAGGGCCCGCTTTCAAATGAATTTGACGCCTACACTACGGATAGCTTTTTCGGCGAAAAGAGCTTTGAAAAGGCCGAAAGTAAGCTGCAAAAAACCTCCGTTCAAACCGCGCTTGATAAAGCGGGGCTGACGGCAGAGGATATAGACAATATTTTTGCGGGCGACCTTTTAAACCAGTGCATAGGCAGCTCATTTGGGCTACGCAGCTTCGGCATACCCTTTATAGGGCTTTACGGCGCATGCTCAACGATGGCGCTTTCTACCGGGCTTGCCGCCGTTTTTATAGATTCGGGTGCCGCCGAAAAAACCGTTTCGGTAACCTCCTCGCACTTCTGCTCTGCCGAGCGGCAATACCGCTTTCCGCTTAATTACGGCTCACAGCGCACCCCCACCGCCCAATGGACGGTAACAGGCTCCGGCGCGCTGATATTGGGCAAAGAGGGCGGAGATATTTATATAAACTCGGTAACATTTGGCGAGATAGAGGATTTGAATATTAAGGACGCAAATAATATGGGCGCGGCAATGGCACCCGCCGCTGCCGGCACGCTGCTTAATTTCTTTAAGGACACTAAAACCAAACCCGAGGATTACGATATAATTTTCACAGGCGACCTCGGTTATGTGGGCACAAACCTGCTTTATGAGCTTTTAGAGCGCGAGGGCGTGGATATACGCTGCCGCCACAGCGATTGCGGAACGTTGATATTCGACCGTGAAAAGCAGGACGTTCACGCGGGCGGCTCGGGCTGCGGGTGCAGTGCCTCGGTGCTCTGCTCATATATTATGCACCGCTTAGAGCAGGGTGATTTCAGTAATATTCTGTTTATGTCAACAGGCGCGCTTATGTCACCCACCTCATCCTTTCAGGGCGAGAGCATACCGGGAATAGCGCATTTGCTGAACATTAAAAAATCATCTTAAAGCGGCGGCTTTAGGCTCCCTTCTTTTGCGTTAGCAAATAGAGGGGGCTGTCAACGAAGTTGACTGAGGGGTATTCTTTCAAAGTGAAATTTTCTGCTATACTTTTTGCTTGTAACAACCCCTTCGTGTCGGACAAGCCGACCCACCGTCTCGGCTGCCGCCTCGGTCGGTGCTTCTGC
>URGH01000041.1 GCA_900547305.1 uncultured Oscillospiraceae bacterium
CGGAATAGTATTTTATTCCCGCCAATCCAAAAGCCCGACTTCATTTAACGAAATTCTGGTTCAGGGCTGCACTATAAAAAACACGGGCGGTTCGGGAATCGCAATGGCATCGGATTATGAGCACGGGCCGGGCGTTGAGTGGTCGGCATTTGAATATACCCCCTCAACCAATGCGACCTTCCGGAATAATTTTGTTTCTCAATGCGCGTCGGACGGTATTTTCATATCGGCGGTCAAGGGCTTACTTATAGAGTCCAATACCGTAACCGATACATCTTATGCAGAGGGCGCTTATGCGGGTATATGGCCGCATTACAGCTCAAATGTTGTAATGCAGTATAACGAGGCGTATGACATAAAGCTGGTAGGCGGCGACGGTCAGGGCTACGATGTTGATATAGACTGTGTGAACACCAAGGTGCAGTACAATTACAGCCATGATAACGAGGGCGGTTTTATTCTTCTGTGTACCGACGGCTCTAACGGCGGCTACAACAAGGATATTTCGGTTCGTTACAACATAAGTCAAAATGATAAAAGCCAGATTTTCACGCTTTCGGGACCTATTTCCGATGTGAAAATTTATAATAACACGGTTTATACCAAGGCGGGGCTTAAAACCAACCTTGTAGGCTCTTATGACTGGGGAACGGCTGCCAGCCCGAAAAATGTGCGGTTTACAAACAACATTTTCAATATGAACTCTACGGGCTGGTGCTCGCTCATTATTCCGAGCCGAATTACATTCGATACAAACCTGTTCTACGGTACATACGGGTTT
The DNA here is from genome assembly GCA_900547305.1 of uncultured Oscillospiraceae bacterium. Taxonomy (GTDB): domain Bacteria; phylum Bacillota; class Clostridia; order Oscillospirales; family Acutalibacteraceae; genus UBA737. The sequence continues at coordinate 782 of URGH01000041.1, forward strand.
GCACAGCTGTTTCAGTCGGGAGTAAAAATCAGCGGTTCGCGGACCGAAGACCCGATGTTTGTAAATCCCGGAGCCGGCGGTATCGGTCTTGATACACTCGGCGGTTACCGTTTAAAGTCTTCTTCACCGGCAATCAATTCGGGCAAATGGATTTCTCAGTGCGGCGGCAGAGATTTCTACGGAAAAGCGGTAACAAAGGAAGGCTTACCGGATCTCGGCGCGATTGAATACTAAGAAAGGAAGAATTTTTATGAACTTCAAAAAAACGGCGGCAACGGTATTTGCAATATGCACGGTGCTTTCAGGTCTTGCGGGCTGCGGCGGCAGCGGAAACGGCGGCAGCGGAAAGGCTGATATAAAATCGGTCAGCCTGCCCGAAAAGCTTGACGGCAGCGTGATTAAAATTCTCGCTTACGACGGCTGGGAGCAGGAGCACGCCGACATACGCAAGCAATTAAAGGATTGGTACGGCGCTACGGTCGAGTACACCGTGGTTGACAATAAGGATATGAAAAATAAACTGGCGGTTGACCTTGCGGCAAATATCACCTACGATATGATGCCGATGAGCGCTGACCTGATTTTGAATAACCTTGCAACGCCTATAACAAAATATGTGGATCTTAACGAGGACATTTTCAAGGATTATAAAAAGATCGGCGATTTTGTAACCTTCAACGGCGAGGTTTACGGTATGCCGAGCGTACCGAATATGGAAGTTATAATCTACAATAAAACCCTGATTGAAAACCTCGGCTATGATCTGCCGCTTGATCTTTACAAGCAGGGAAAATGGAACTGGGACACCTTTAAAAGGCTTACCACAAGCCTTTGCCGTGAAAAAACAGCCGACGGCGACGCAATAAGCGCCTTTTCCTCTTGGGATACAAATATATTTTTAAAGGCTAATAACAGCGGTTTTGTTAAGTGGACGGATCATAAATATGCACTCAACCTTGATGATAACAAGCTGCGTGAGGCATTAAACTATTTCCAAGGCTTATCCTCTGTCGGGGCGTTTACCGGCTGGCAGGGCTGGAGTCAGGCAGATTTTCAGCTCGGTACAATGGCAATGTGTGTTGACCGCTTCGGCAATAAGACCCACTTTGTATCCGATTTAACCTTTGACTGGGATTTTGTTCCGTTCCCGACGGGCTATTCGGGCGATGAAAATGTAGCGCCCGGTACAATTGCTACCTACGGCGTACCGAAGGGCTCCTCAAATCCTTCGGGCGGCGCCGCATACGCATACCTTTTCTGTAAGCAGGATTTCGAGCGCAGAAAACAGTATCTCAAAGGCTATTTGACCGACGAACAGGTTGAGCGCTTTGAATCGCTTTACGGAAAAATTTCAAAGGATTATGACACTATAGGTATTGAAAATACCGACGCGCTTATATGGGATGTATTGAGCGGCGCGGATATAACCGCAACCCTTGAGTCCTATAAAACAAAATGGCAGGGAGAGCTTGACGCTTATACTGCGGCTCTTCCGAAATAGACCCCGTAACTGAAAGGAATGGAAGCAATGAAAAAGGTAATCGCGGTATTGTGCCTTTGCGGTTTAATAGGATTAACGGCAGGTCTGCCGTTAAGCGCGGCTGCCGCCGAAGAAAAAACCGAAACACAAAACGGAAATATATCCGCTTCTGATCAGGTGACATATCCTGAATATTGCCGCAATACAGGCTCCGTTCCGTCAAACCCCGGCGAAAAGCTTTCGCTTTACGCGGCCGACTGCGCAGAAATTGCAGGCGATAATATTTCTTTGGAAAATTCCGCCGAGCAAGAAAGCGGAAAGATTATTCGGTGGGTATCGTCCGAAAAGGATTCTTCCGTGCTTTGGCGGTTTAATGTATCTAAAGGGGCGCGTTATCGCCTGAAAATCCGTTACTGCGCCCTTGAAAGCAACAGCAGCATAAGTCTGGGGCTTAAAATCAACGGCGAATACCCGTTTACCGCCTGCCGGGATGTAGGGCTTTCTAAAATATGGAAAAACGAGACCGACGACTTTGCCGTTGACAGCGCAGGGAACGAAAAACGCCCCGCGGCTGTTCAGGTGGTAAAATGGCAGGAGGTTTTTCTGTCCGACAGCGAGGGAGTAAGCAATGAGCCGTATGAATTTGCCTTTTTTGAAGGTGAAAATACCGTTGAGCTTATAGGCATAAGCACCGATCTGCTGATTTCCGTTGTAACACTTGAGGGCATGGCAGAGCCCGAAAGCTATGAGAGCTATTCGGCTGCGGTTTCGGGGGGCGAGAGCGCCGATAAGGCGGACTCGGTGATTATTCAGGGCGAGAAAATGAAGTACCGCTCCGACTCCTCAATAGTTCCTATGGAGGACAGAAGCCACGCTGAAACCATGCCGTCCGATCCGGTGCTTACAAGATACAACACCGTAGGTGATTATAACTGGCAGACCGAGGGACAGTGGATATATTGGGAATTTGAAATTAAAACCGAGGGCTACTATAACATAGGTATGCGTGTGCGCCAGAATTACCACCGCGGGTATGCTTCGTCGCGAAAAGTATATATCGACGGCGCCGTTCCTTTTAAAGAGCTTTCACAAATTGATTTTAACTACGCGCGCAGCTGGTATTTTAAAACGCTCGGAAACGGAGTAAAGGATTACGGCTTTTATTTTACAAAGGGCGTTCATTCCATTGCAATGCAGGTAATACCGGGCGATACCGCCGAGCTTACCGAGGCGCTGCAGGAAAGCGTGCTGCAATTAAACCGAATTTACCGCAGCGTAATTATGCTTACCGGCACTTCGCCCGACGCTTACAGAGATTACAACCTTGATAAGGAAATTCCTAACCTGATTGAGGATATGACAAGGCAGCGGGATATACTTAAAGAGCAGTACGACGCCCTGCAAAAAAAATACGGCGGCAGAGACAGCGACACCGCAACCCTCCAGCGTTTGGTGTCGCAGCTTGGCGGCTACATAGAGGACGCCGATAAAATTACCGAATCCATTTCCGGCTTTTCGGATAATATAAGCAGTCTTTCATCCCTTGTTGTAAGGCTAAAGGAGCAGCCCTTAGAGCTTGACTATATAGAGATAAAGCCGGCGAGCGGCGAATATACCGATACCTCTGTCGGGTTCTTTAAAAATATAGCCTTCGGTTTCAGGCAGTTTATAGGCTCGTTTACAACCGATTATAATTCTGTGGGCGACGCAGCTGCCGACGCCGATAAAATTGACGTTTGGGTTTCAATAAGCCGAGATCAGGCACAGGTGGTTAGGGAACTGGTTGATAACGATTTTTCAAAGAACAATAATATTGCCGTGCAGATAAAGCTTTCAAAAGGCTCTTTAATACAAGCAACCTACGCCGGAACAGGACCTGACGTTGCTTTATATATTGCCGCCGACCAGCCTGTCAACCTTGCGGTGCGCGGCGCATTGACGGAGCTATCCTCGCTTGATGGCTGCGATGAGCTGCTCAAAGAGTTTTCATATGAAGAAACCGTAGGCTTTCGTTATAACGGCGGCTTATACGGAATACCTATGACCGCCGATATGAATATGATGTTTGTAAGAACGGATATTTTTGAGGAATTGGGGCTTTCAATACCCGAAACCTGGGTGGAGCTTTATAAGCTTATACCCACCCTGCAGCGCAGCAATATGAATATAGGTCTGCCAAAGGTTACTATTGACGGCGGCGGCTTTTGCGTATTTAACAGCCTGCTTTTGCAAAACGGGCAGAATTATTACAATGATGATGCTTCGGCTACCGTATTCGACAGTGAAACGGCGCTTGACGCCTTTAAGGAATGGACGGGCTATTACACAAAATACGATGTGCCGATAGATTACGATTTTTATAACCGTTTCCGCTCGGGAGAAATTCCCATAGGCATTGAGGCTTACACAATGTATAACAAGCTGGCGGTTGCAGCGCCCGAAATATCGGGAATGTGGACTATGGTTCCCGTTCCGGGAACGGTAAGGGAGGACGGCTCTGTCGATCGCTCCACGGCGGTTTCCTGCACGGCTGCGGTTATTATGAATAACTGCAAAAGCAAGCAGGCGGCATGGAAATTTGTAAAGTGGTTTGCAAGCGCAATATCGCAGGCGGAGTACGGGCGGAATATGGAGGCGCTTATAGGCGAATCGGCGCGGTATAACAGTGCTAATTTAGCTGCTGTTCCCGGTCTCCCGTGGACTGTGCGTGAAAGCTCGGTGATTTTAAAGCAGCTGAATGAGGCAAAGGGTATTCCGCAAAGCATTGCAAGCTATTATGTAACACGAAATATTTATAACGCTTACAGAAAGGTTACGGTTAATAACTCAAACCCGCGTGAGGTGCTTTATAAATATAATACCGAAATTAACAATGAACTTGAGCGAAAGCGCGAGGAGTTCGGATTGAAGGGAGAAAACGGAAAATGAAAAAAGAATCGAATATCCGTTATCTCGGCAGGGAAATCCGCAAAAACACCGAAAACTATTTAATGCTCGCTCCTTATTCGGTATTTTTTCTTACCTTTACCGTTATTCCAATATGCGTTGCGATTTATTTGAGCTTTACATACTTTAATTTATTGCAGCCGGCGCAGTTCCGCGGATTTTTTAATTACACCCGTTTGTTTTTAGAGGATGAGATTTTTTTGAAGTCCTTAAAAAATACGCTTGTGTTTGCTGTTATTACAGGGCCTATAAGCTACTTTCTCTGTATTCTTTTTGCGTGGATGATAAACGAATTCGGACCTGTAATGCGGAATGTTATGACGCTTATTTTCTATGCGCCGTCAATTTCGGGTTCATTATATGTAATTTGGAGCTATATTTTCAGCGGCGACAGCTACGGGCTTGTAAACAGCACGCTTTTGCGGCTCGGATTGATTGAAGAGCCGGTGCTGTGGTTTACAAATCCAAAATACGCGCTGGGAATAATTATAGTGGTGCAGATATGGCTTTCCCTCGGAACCTCGTTTTTAGCCCTTATTGCAGGGCTGCAGGGCGTAGACCGCAGCCTTTACGAGGCGGGCGCAATAGACGGTATACGCAACCGCTTTCAGGAGCTTATAAAAATTACGCTGCCCTCAATGGGACCTTCAATGATGTTTGCCGCCGTAATGCAGATTTCAAGCTCATTTTCGGTCGGCGCTATTTGTAACGCCCTGGCGGGCTTTCCGTCAACCGATTACTGCGCCTCAACAATTGTGACCCATATAATGGACTACGGCAATAACCGCTATGAAATGGGATATGCCTGCGCAATAGCTACCGTTTTGTTTTTAATGATGTTTTTAATGAACCAAATAGTAAAAGCGGTTTTACGGAGATTTAATGATGCCTGAATATACGAAAGGGGGAAGGGCTTATGCTGAATGTGAAAAATACCGAAAAAAAGGTTAAAATTCGCGAAACGGGCAGCCGAAAAATTTCGCGCTCACGCGCGGGAAGCGCGGCTTTACTTATATTTTTGATTATAACCGGCAGTTTGATGTTTTTGCCGTTTTTATACGCTATAATCCAGTCTGTCAAGCCGGTAGATGAAATATTCATTTACCCGCCGCGCTTTTTTGTCACAAGCCCCACGGGGGATAACTACCTTTCTCTTTTTGATTTAATTGAGGATTCCCGCGTGCCGTTTACAAGATATTTGTGGAACAGTGCCTTTGTTACACTCCTTGCAACCGGGCTGCATGTGATTTTCGCATCAATGGCGGCGTTTCCGCTGGCAAAATTCAAATTTCCCGGTTCAAAGGGCTATTTTGATTTTATTGTGGTTTCGCTTTTGTTTACCACACAGGTAACCGCACTGCCGCTTTATATTGTTTTATCGCGGCTGGGCCTTATTGATACGCAGTTTGCAATTATTTTTCCGGCAATAGGCTCGTCCCTCGGGCTTTTCCTTATGAAGCAGTTTATTACGGGAATCCCCGACGCAATGATTGAGGCTGCAAGGGTGGACGGAGCAGGCTCGCTTAAGATATTTTGGCGGATAGTTATGCCCAATGTAAAGCCCGCGTGGCTTACCTGTATTATTTTTTCATTCCAGACCGTTTGGAATGATGAGGGCTCAAACTATATTTATGATGAATCGCTTAAAGTTTTACCGACAATGCTGCACCAAATAAGCGACGGCGGTATTGTCCGTATGGGAGAAGCTTCCGCGGCGGCGGTAATACTTATGATTCCGCCGATTCTGATCTTCGTCTGCTCGCAGTCGCAGATTTTGGAAACGATGTCTCATTCCGGAATGAAGGACTGACGGGGGGAAATGCTTTGAAACGAATTGTTTGCATTATTGCAGCTCTTATTGCCGTTGCGGGCAGCCTTTCCGTAAGTGCCCGTGCGTACCGCACATATACATACAACGCATATAACGAGCCGACGGATTCACCGGATGTTTACACCGCATCGTTCACATCTGACGGAAAAGCTTTAGGAACTGGAGAACTGAATTCTCCGACGGATATTACAAGCGGAAACGATGGGAATATTTATATTACCGATTGCAAAAACAACCGTATTATAAAGCTTGATTCCGAGTACCGCACGGTACATGTCTATACGGAATTTTCATTTGAGGGCAAAAAGCAGACCTTAAATTCCCCGACAAATGTTTTTGTATCGGCCGACGGAACGCTGTATATTTCCGATAACGGAAACAGGCGGATATTGGTTTGTAACAACAGCGGAGAAATAAGGCGAATCCTGACAAAGCCGGAATCCGAGCTTTTCCCTCAGGATAAGGAATTCTTGCCGGAGGATTTGGTTGTTACGGGTACGGGAGTGCTGTATGTCCTTTGCGACGGGATTTATCAGGGCGCGGTTGTTTTTGACGAGGATTTGAATTTCACCGGATTTTACGGCAGCAATACCGTTGAGCCTACGCTTAAGATCATAACGGAGAATCTTTGGAAAAAGCTCGCCACAAAGGAACAGCGCTCAAAAATGTCGCGATATGTTCCGGTGCAGTATTCATCGCTTGATATTGATGAGGAGGATTTTGTTTATACCTGTGTAGCCTCCTCAAAATCTCCCGACGGAAGAATAAAAAAGCTGAATCCCCTTGGGAACAATATTTTAAACGGAACTGACGGTAAAAAGCTCTTTTTCGGCGATTATGAGCCTTATGAATATAACGGTAAAAGCCGCTATTCATCGCTTGAATCTATTTCGGTTTGCGAAAAAACGGTATTTGCCGCATTGGACAGAACAGACGCAAAGGTGTTTCTTTACAGCCGCGAGGGAGACTTGCTTTCGGTTTTCGGCGGTCAGGGCAGCTTTAAGGGCTGCTTCGCAGACCCTGTTGCGCTTACATTTAACGGTAACGACATTGTGGTGCTGGACGGAAAAAAAGGCTGCCTCACGGTTTTCACTCTTACGGAATACGGAGCTGCTTTGTATAACGCAATAGACGTATATATGGACGGTCGCTTTTCGGAATCCCTGCCTCTGTGGCAGGAGGTGCTTCGGTATGACGCAGGCAGCTATCTTGCCAACCTCGGCTACGGTAAAGCGCTTTATCAATTCGGGGAATATAAGCAGGCAATGGAGTATTTTGAACTTTCGGGCGACCGCGCGCATTATTCCGAGGCGTACAAGGAGTACCGAAACGAAAGGCTTAAAAAGAATATAGGGCTTTATTTCACATCGGCGCTTGCCGTTACGGTTATCGCGGTGTTAGGTATAAAGTCGGGTATGTTTAAAAAAATCGGTAAGGCCGTATGTCGGCATATCCGTTCCGAAAAGAGGGGGAAACAGGGATGAAGTACGGTGAAATGTCGCCGACAAGATATTTGTTTTATATATTATTTCACCCCGTAACAGGTTTTGAAGAGATGAAATTCAACCGTAAAGGCTCTTTAAAGCTTGCAAATGCGGTTTGTGTTCTCTTTTGCGCGGCGGTAGTGGTTAATCAGGTGCTTTCGGCTTTTCTTTTCAGAAAAGGAAAAACGGAAGATGTCAATCTTTTATGGTCGCTTGCGGGCTGCATAGGGCTGCTTTTGCTTTTCTCACTGTCAAATTGGCTTTTCTGCACGCTTTTGGACGGGAAAGGGCGTTTTTCCGAAATATGGATAGTTTCGTGCTACTCTATGCTGCCGTATGCCATGGTATCAATTCCGCTTACACTGGCAGGGCATTTGTTTACAAATGAGGAAGCATTCTTTTACTATGTAATGATGTTCCTGCTTTATGCCTGGAGCGGGCTGCTGCTTTTTATAGGCACAATGAGCGTACATCAATTTACAATATTTAAAAACATTTTAACCCTTTTGTTCACCGCAATCGGCATTGTGATTGTTATTTTTCTTTTATTGTTGTTTTTTACTTTGTTACATAACGTTTATGTGTTTTGCGTAACGGTTTTTAATGAAATGTCGTTCAGACTTTAATAAAGCCTTATGGCTTAAAGGAGGCAATTTATGAAACGGTATTCGGCTTTTGCGTCAATTTTTGTTTTGCTGGCGGTTTTAATTTTCACACCGTGCAGCCGTGTCTCGGCAGCTGAGGCTACCGCCGACGGTATGACGAGTGTTCTTACAAAGGGTGACCTGTCGTTTTATGCAAATGCCGAAAACGGAGAAGTTGCTTTAATAAATACCAAAAGCGGAATAAGCTGGAAATCAAATCCCGATTTTTCCGATGCCGACGAGCGCTTAGGCAACGGGCAGAAGCGGCTTATGGGCGCTCAGCTTGAAATATTATATTACGATACAAAAAATTCTCCGCAGGAAAGAAACTCAGCCGTGGCTTCTGTTGCAAAGGGCGGTCTTTCGTTTTCAAAAACCGAAAAAGGGTGCAGGTTTGTTTACAATTTCCCCGAGGACGGCATAAAGATAACCCTTGAATACGAATTGAGCAACTCGTATCTTTCGGTGAAAGTTCCTAAGAACGGCATATCCGAAAGCGGTGGAAACCGCCTGCTTGAAATTTCGGTTTTGCCCTATTTCGGCTGCGGCAGCTTTGACGACAGCGGCACTATTTTGCTGCCCGACGGCTGCGGTACCGTTATTGAAATGAACAACGGTAAGTCCTCGGGCAGCGCAATTCACGAGCGAATTTACGGTGATGATGTTGTGGCGTCTCCCGACCGTTTGGTTACAGAACGGAAAAATATGCAGTTTCCGGTTTTTGGAATCGGAAAAAACGGAAACGGCTTGCTTGCATTGGTTGAAAGCGGGGACGGCTCCTCCTACATAAACGCCTATACCGCGGGAATGAAAAAGAATTATAACTGCGCTTACTTTTCGTTTGAATACCGTTCTACGGGAACGGTTGTATTGGACGGTTCCTCTAAAAACGCAAAAACGGTGCGCAAAATTTCAGAGCAAGCCATTTCAACCGATTTTTGTATGCGATATTACCTGTCAGCCTCGCCGGGGGATTATAACTCGATGGCGGCGGCTTACAGAGCCTACCTTGAAAAGGAACAAAATTTCAAGGCGAATGAAAAACAGGAGGAATTGCCGTTTTATTTTACCGCTTACGGGGCGCTTCGCCGCAAGGGAACGGTATGCTTTATTCCTATGACGGTAACCGTTCCGCTTACCACCTATTCTCAGGCGCGGGGGATGATAGCCGATATTGAAAACGCGGGAATATCAAATTTAATTTTTTCCTATGTCGGCTGGGAAAAAGGCGGAGTATCGGGCAAAATGCCTGCTGCCGGAAAATACGAGGGCAAGCTCGGCGGGAAAAAGGAGTTTATGCGGCTGGCTGAATATGCGAATAACAACGGCGTTACATTTCTGCCCGATGTCAACACGGTGCGCCTTATGCAAAACGGAAACGGTTTTACAAAAAACAGCGCCTCCGCCGCCACATTGGACGGAACGCCGGGGCTGCAATACGCATACAGCCTTTCAAGCGGATTGAAAAATGTAAGTCTGACGCCCTATTGCCTTTTGGCTCCGAAAAAATACGGCGCGGTTTTGGAAAAATATTTTAAAAAATACAACACCTCGGCTTTTTCGGGCATTTCGCTGCGCGAGCTCGGAAGCACGCTTTATTCGGATCATCATAAGGGCTCTACCGATAGAGATCAGGCGCTGAATTACGCTGAAAAGGCGTTGGAATATGCCGCGGGGAAGGGAAAAGAGCTGTTGACGGCAGGCGCGTTCGGTTATGCCGCCGCAGCCTCGGATTATATTATTTCCGCCCCCACTTCGGACAGCGGCTACGATATTACCGACCGCAGCGTTCCTTTTTATCAGTTGGTTTTGAGCGGTTACCGCAGCTATTCCACAGAACCTATAAACCTTTCGGGCGATTCCGAAAAGGCATTTTTAAAGGCGGCGGAAACCGGCAGCGCGCTTAATTTCTCATTTACGGCGCAAAACGGTGAAAAAACCGAGGGTACATATCTTTCAGAGCTTTATAATTCCGATTATAAAGATTGGCTGCCAACCGCCGCAGAGCAATATAAGCGGCTTTCGGAAATATTCGGGGCAACGGGCGGCACGTCGCTGGTTTATCACAAGCAGCTTGCCGAAGGCGTATACTGCTCAGCATTTGAAAACGGCGCGCAGGTAATTACCAATTATACAAATTCTGATTATGATATGCAGGGCATAAATGTTGCGGCAATGAATTACAAATTGATTCGGCAGGGGGAATATAAATGAATAAAAGGCTGTCTTTAGAGCAAAAACGCGCCCGCACCGGATATATTTTTATACTGCCGTGGCTTTTGGGGCTTCTGTTTTTCTTTGCCGTACCCATTTTAACCTCGCTTATGTACTCATTTTCGCATGTAACTATCGTTCAGGGCGGTGTAAACACACGGTTTGCGGGGCTTTCTTATTATAAAAACGCCCTGTTTTCCGATGAACGGTTTATCCCGCTTTTGGTTGCGGCGTTAAAGGAAATTGCAATTCAGGTGCCTATAATAATTATATTCGCGCTTTTTATTTCGGTAATGCTGAACGCGGAATTTTACGGCAGAGGACTTGTCAGAAGTATTTTCTTTCTTCCGCTTATGCTGTCGTCAAGCGTTTTGCTTTCCATTATCAACAGCGACAGCTACAGCGGAGACGTAACAGGTTCTTCCTCTGTTTTTATGGTTTCAAGCTTTTCTGTCGGCGATATTTTAACGCAGGCGGGGCTGCCCGGCGGGCTTATAAAATATCTTACTTCGGTTATTGACAGTATTTTTACAATGACATGGCAATCAGGCGTACAGATAATTCTCTTCCTTGCGGCGCTTCAGTCAATACCGCCGTCTCTTAAAGAGGCGGCAAGCGTTGAGGGAGCTACCGCCTGGGAATACTTTTGGAAAATCACTGTTCCTATGATAAGCCCCATGATATTGGTAAACATTGCCTTTACCGTGATTGATACGTTTACAAGCTATTCTAACGGTGTAATGGAATTTGTGACTTCACAGGCGGCAAACCTGCGTTACTCGTTTTCCTCGGCTGTGACATGGATATATTTCGTTGTTATAAGCGTGATTTTGTTTGCTGTGGTCGGGCTGTTTTCAAGGAAAGTATTTTATATGAACGATTAAGCGGGGGAGGTGCCGTTATGAATTCTGTTTTGTTAAAATTAAAAGGGTGCGCAAGCGGACCCATAAACCGCCGCGCTGCGGTGCGCAGGCTTGAAAGAATTGCGCTCGCGCTTTTCAGGCTGGGTTTGTTTATAGGGCTTTCGTATGTTATTCTTTACCCGATTCTTTATATGCTCAGCACAGCCTTTCGCAGTGACGCCGATATTTTGGATACCAGCATTGTGTGGATTCCGAAGCATTTTGTTTTAAACAATATAAAGCAGGCGTTTGTCTCGCTTAATTATCCGCGTTCGCTTTGGTACACAGTGTTTTATAATATTGTTTCGGCGGTTTTGCAAATTGCGGTAACCGCTTTTGTGGGCTACGGCTTTGCCCGCTTTAAGTTCAAGGGCAGGGGAGCTTTGTTTGCGATAGCCATGTTTACAATAATCGTTCCCGCGCAAACTACCATAATACCAATGTTCGTCAGCTTTTCAAATTTTGATGTGCTCGGTATTATGAAGCTTGTACGTCTTATATCCGGTACGGATGTAAATATCAGCATTTTAAACACGCCCTTTGCGTTTTGGCTGCCGGCAATGTTCGGCATGGGAATAAGGAGCGGACTTTTTATTTATATTTTCCGTCAGTTTTTCCGCAATATGCCTAAGGAGCTTGAAGAGGCGGCTATGATAGACGGCTGCGGAGCGTTTAAAACCTATTTTTCAATAATGCTGCCGAATGCCAAAACCATTTTACTTACAGGACTTATTTTTTCGGGCGTATGGTATTATAACGACTACTATCTCAACACAATGTTTGCCGATAAGCACTCGACCCTTACAGTCGCGTTATCGCACCTTTCAATGGCAATAGGAGAGTTTGTTTCTTTAAGCGACCAGCAGCTTATTATGATCCGCGTTCAGGCGGGCTGCCTGCTTGTCATTCTGCCGCCTATGCTTATTTATTTCTTTGTTCAAAAAAAATTTACCGAGGGGATTGAAAGATCGGGCATTGTAGGTTAAAATAATAGTAGTTTATCGGGCATATCGCTTATTTTAAAGGGGTGAAAAAATTGCAAAAGCAACTGAGCAAAAAGCTGCGCGCCATTCCGTTCAATCAATCAGCAACCCGCTTGATTTCCGTTGCCGCCAGTATTGTTTTGCTGCTTTTTCTTGTTTTTGTAATTATTGCCCGTTCTGTTTCGGCAAGCTATGAACGCCGCGAGCGCGAGCAAAGAACCGATACGGTAACAAGCGTTGCAAACTCGTTTGATAAAATGATTGACAGCGCGTCAGAGCTTGTCTTAATGTTTTATGCTAAAGACGCCGCTTACCAAATAGGTCTTTTGCGCGACGGTAAAATACAGCAATGCGAGGCGCTGCTGACCGCATACATTTCTTCTTTCCCTGTTGTTGACAATGTGATTTTAATGACATCCTCCGAAAACCGTGTGCTTTCTGTATGCTCGCGGCGGGAGATGAACCCGGAGGTTTTTAAGGATTGCCTTACCGCGGATTACGGCGGCTATTTAAAGCTTTTTGAAAACAATGCCGATATGTATATACTTTCGGTGCTGAATAAACCGGTTTCTTCAAGCCTTTGGCGGGAAATCGACGACTTTTGCTATGTGCGTCAAATCGTTTCAACAAAGGACGGAACGCCGCTCGGACTAATGTTTATCAACTTCAAGCGTACTGCGCTGCGTACTATGCTCGGGGTATCGAATCTTCCGTCGGATGAAAACGTAACCGTTATAAACCGCGAAAACGAATACGTTTTTTCCGCCCGAAACGATGTAAAGCCTGTCGGCGTGCGTTTTACGGCGCTCACCTTCGGATATAACGGGAACGAATTTGTTTCAAGCGACGGCGAGCAATTGGAAATTTACGGCTCCAGAATTACAGAACGCCCGTACAGGCTCTTTCTTTCAGGTGAAAAATCGGGCAGCTTTTTTTCACAGTTCGGCTCGGGTATTCCGGTTATAATTGTAATTATAATTATATGCGTGCTGCTGCTTTTGTATTTGGCGTGGGTCTTGTTTTTCCAAAACCGCACCCTGCACAATGTTAAAAATATATTGGAGCAGCCCGACGACGGAAATCTCAACCGAATAATCATAAAAGATTCCTCATCAATAGAGGGAATTGTATCACGTCAGGTAATCTATGTTAATCAGTTAAAGCAGCAAAACGATGATCAGCGCACCGTTATGCGGCGAAAGCTTTTAAACGATTTGCTTACCGCGCGCGCCCCTATTGACGCAAAGGCGGAAACCGCGCAATTGGAGCGCGTGGGTATTCCGGTTGAAAATAGGTGCTTTATTGTAATAAATTTTGAAATATGCGATTTAAAAGATTCAGACGCAAATGCGCAGAACGAGCAGGAATATGCGCTTATGCAGTTTGTTACCGAAAACATTTTGTGCGATTACGGCGATTGTGTTTCAACTCGGCTGAACGACAGAATAGTATGCCTGTTTTCAACCGATTCCGCGCTTGAGGCACAGGATATGCTCTTGCCCGTACAGAAGATTATTGAGGTTTGCAAAAAGGAGTTTGAACATACGGTATGCGCCGGAATAGGCAGCGTAAGCCTTGGGCTTACGGCTGTATCGCGCTCATACTATCGCGCCTGCGCCGCTTTGGATTTTGCGCTTGACTCATCGGAAACCGTGTGTTTATTCAAGGATATTTCGGGTAAGCGCAGCGAGCAGTCGGAATACGCGCGTATTATAGAATCAAAATTCCATTTTTTGAATTTGATAAAAGCGAAGGATTATGACGGCGCCCGCAAATCAATAGATTGGATATTTGATAAAAAAAGCCACGGGAGCAGGGTTTCGGCGGAATTTATTTCGCTGCAGTGCTATGAGCTTTTGAGAACCTGTGGGGAATATTTTGCCGATTCCGATAAAAACGGTTTAATAGATGCTATGAGCGACCGCATAGATTATATTCTCTATTGCAGAGATCCTGCTGTTTTGAGACGGCAATTTTACGAGACGCTCGAGCAAATAATTACGCTTGGAAAAAGCAATGAAAATACGGTCGATTTTGTGGATGAAATTGCCGCAATCGTGGAGCGTGAATACGCCAATCCCGATTTGTCGGTTTCGTTTATTGCCGATATGATGCAGCAGAATCCGCGAACGCTTTCGGCTAAATTCATAAAAAAGACCGGGAACGGCTTGCTTGACTATATTCATAAGGTGCGTATTGAAAAGGCAAAGGAATTGCTGACGGTCGGCGGGAAATCGGTGCAGGAGGTCACGTATCTTACAGGCTATGAAAACCCCAACACCTTTATCAGAATTTTCAAGCGTTACAGCGGCATAACACCCGGAAGGTATAGGGAAATGTATTCCGGGCAATAATTTCAGGGAGACAAAAAAATGAACGTTTTTTTTGAAAAAGCAGTGCCTGTTTGGGTAACGGGCAGGGAAAAGGAAATGAATTTGCGAGTCCAGTTTAAGGCGGTTTTCGGAAAAGGGAAAAGCATTACCGCAAAAATTGCAACCTCGGGTATTTATCAAATGTCGGTAAACGGTAAATTTGTCTGCTACGGTCCCGCGCGTGCCGGGCGCGGCTTTTTCCGTGTGGATGAAATTGACCTGACCCCGTTTGCCGACCGCGAACAAAATACTGTAATTATAGAGGTTTGC
Organism: uncultured Oscillospiraceae bacterium; assembly: GCA_900547305.1. GTDB lineage: Bacteria > Bacillota > Clostridia > Oscillospirales > Acutalibacteraceae > UBA737. Next base: position 15,908 of record URGH01000041.1, read on the forward strand.
GGCTATAACGCGCGGAGCTACTACCTTATCAAGCAGGATTCCTTTTTAACTGCGGAATTGTTGACAGACGGACAGGTGGCGGCGTATACCGGCAACGATTTTACTGCACGTATCAATCCCGAATATATAAAAAAAATACAGCGCTACAGCTTTCAGCGCCCGTTTGCGGAGTCATATCGCGTTATATCGGGTGATACATATTTTACAGATGCCGTGCAGGGTACAGAACCGCTCTCATATTTGCCGCAACCGAATTATTTAAAGAGGAGCACACCCTACCCGCTGTATGAAAAAACTGCGGCAAAAAGAATTTTCGGCGGCAACTTTTCTTTTGCGGAGCGTGAAAGCTATTGGCGCAACGGCGCTTTTGACGCGCTGGTAGCAAAGCCGGAGCAATCTGAATATCTTTTTGAAAATCCCGATTTAATGATTACCGAGGAATGTGAAAAGCTTAAACTTTCATCTCCTGCTTCAAACGAAGATAAAGCGCTTTCGGACGGCACTTACGGTATTTACGAGCTGCCGTATAACGCAACCGGAATGATAGGGATACATATAAAATCACAACGTCCGATCAGGCTGTATATTATGTTCGATGAAATATTGAGCGACGCAGGCCGTATGGATTATTTGCGCGGGGGTTGCTGCAACGCGGCGATTTTCGATTTGCCGGCGGGGGATAGAACTCTCCGCTTTTTTGAGGTTTACACCTGCAAATATATTCAGGCAGCGGTATATGGCGGGAATGCGGAAGCAGAGCTTTTTATGACCGAATATAAGCACCCTCCGGTTAAATATACTCCGAAATTCAGTGACGCTGAAATTTGCAAAATTGCAGAAGCGGCGATTGAAACCTTCCGCCAGGGCAGTGTTGATTTGTTTATGGACTGCCCCTCGCGTGAGCGCGCCGGCTGGCTTTGCGACAGCTTTTTTTCGGGAAGAACCGAATATCTGCTTTGCGGCGAGACTTTAGTTGAACACGACTTTTTGGAAAATTTCCTTTGCGAAGAAAATTGTATTAACATTCCCGACGGCATGATACCGATGTGTTACCCGGCTGATCATACGCCGAATTCCTTTATACCTAATTGGGCTATGTGGCTTTTTTTGGAGCTTCGCGAGTATCTTGACCGCTCGGGAGACCGCAAATTGGTTGAGCGGTTCAGGGCAAAGGCCTTCGGGCTTTTGAAATACTTCAGCCGCTTTGAAAACAGCGACGGTTTGCTTGAAAATCTTGAAAGCTGGGTTTTTGTGGAATGGTCGCGGGCGAACGATTTGACCGACGGGGTCAATTACCCCTCAAATATGCTGTATGCCGCAATGCTTTCGGCAATTTCAGAGCTTTATAACCTGCCCGAGCTTTACGAAAAAGCCCAAAAAATACGTGAAACCGTTTACCGCCAATCATTTGACGGCGAATTTTTCCGCGACCATGCCGTGCGAGAAAACGGCATACTTAAAGCGGCGGCTGACAGAACAGAGGTATGCCAGTATTACGCTTTCTTTTTCGGTGTTGCAACGCCGGAGCGCGACGGCAAGCTGCTTGAAACGCTGATTCATAAATTCGGTCCTGAGCGAAACCGCAATACCGAATATCCCGAAATTGCCCCTGCAAACGCATTTATAGGCAATTATCTCCGTTTGGAAATTTTAATGAGGGCAGGCTTTAATGAGGATGTCCTCAAAAATATTGTCGGATTTTTCGGCTATATGGCAAACAGAACCGGAACGCTTTGGGAAAACACCGATACCAGTGCCAGCTGCGATCATTGCTTCGCCTCTTATGTTATTTGCTGGCTCGAAAAACTGAAGAACACTATTTAATTCAAATTGTCTCGGCAATTTAAAAAGGCATAAAAATAAAAGAAAAATCATACAATTAACCAGTGAGAAAGCGTGCGAGACGCTTTAAGGGGAGTTGATTGTATGAAAGAGGCGACACAGGACAGGGCGGAGATACTGGGCGAATACATACTTGATACGGGCGCTACTGTCCGCGCTGCGGCAAAGGTTTTTAAAATAAGCAAATCTACCGTACATAAAGACGTTACCGAAAGGCTGAGGCATGAAAATCCGCAGCTTTACGGACAGGTTAAAAAGGTTTTGGAAAAAAACAAGCAGGAACGGCACATACGCGGCGGAATGGCGACGAAGAGAAAATATAAGGGTGAAGAATAAAAGTTTTTTTAACACAAAGTTCAAAAATATAGGGCGGCGGGTACTTGAAAAAGTGCCCGCCGTGTTGTATAATAAATTGATATATTCCTAAAGTGGGAGGATATGGCGTGCTTTTAAAATCCGCAATTTCTTCGGGCGAGCAGAGCGCCTACGCCGAGAGGGTTAAAAAACTGGCATATAAGATATACGGCAAAACGCCGCTTGCCTGCGTGGTTACATTCGGCTGTCAGCAGAATGTGAGCGATTCCGAAAGGCTGAAGGGCGAGCTTTCGGAAATGGGCTACGGGCTTACCGATGATATAAACGAGGCTCAATTTATAATTTTCAACACCTGCGCCGTGCGCGAGCACGCGGAGGACAGGGTGTACGGCAATGTGGGCGTTACAAAGGCGCTTAAAAAGCAAAACCCCAACATAATAGTGGCGGTTTGCGGCTGTATGGCGCAAAGGCAGAGTGTGGCGGATAAAATTAAGCGCAGCTACCCATATGTTGATATGGTGCTTGGCACGCAGGTGCAGCACAGGCTGCCCGAATTTATTTACAAAAGGCTTTCGGGCTCGGGCAGAATATTTGAGCTGGAGCTTTTAAACGAAGAAATACCCGAAAACGTTCCCATTAAAAGGGATGGCACCTTTAAAGGCTGGCTGCCTATAATGTACGGCTGCGATAATTTCTGCACCTACTGCATAGTGCCGTATGTAAGGGGGCGCGAGCGCTCGCGGCAGCCCGAGGCGATAATTGCCGAGGCGGAAGCAATGATTGCCGCGGGATATAAGGAAATAACCCTTTTGGGGCAAAACGTTAATTCTTACGGCAAGGGGCTGGAAAGCGGCATAGGCTTTGCGGAGCTTTTGCGGCGCATAAACGCGCTGCCGGGGGATTTTAGAATACGCTTTATGACCTCGCACCCGAAGGACTGCACCCACGAGCTTATTGATACAATACGCGATTGCGAAAAGGTAAGCCGGCATTTGCACCTGCCCTTTCAAAGCGGCAGCGACAGAATACTGAAACGTATGAACCGGCGGTATGACAGGGAAAAATACCTTGAACTTGTGAATTACGCAAAGGAGCAAATTTCCGGGCTTTCACTGACAAGCGATATAATTGTGGGCTTCCCCGGGGAAACCTATGAGGATTTTTGCGATACCGTGAGCCTTATAAGAGAGGTGAAGTTCTCATCGCTTTTTACCTTTATTTATTCGCCGCGCGAGGGTACGCCCGCCGCCGCTATGGAAGACCCCGTTACCCGTGCCGAAAAGGGCAAATGGTTTGCCGAGCTTTTGGCGGCGCAGGAGGAAATAGCGGCTGAAAACGAGAAAAAGCTTATAGGCACTTCTCACAGGCTGCTTTGCGACGCAAAGGGCACTACCGACGGGTATATGTCGGGTCACAGCGAGGGAACGGCGGTAGTTGAGTTCCCGGGGGATGAGAGTATGATAGGCAAATTTATAAACGTGCGCATTGAGGAATGCAACGGCGTTTTTAAAGGAATAATAATATAATAATAAACCGAAAGGAAAATTGAAAATGGATGTAATTAAAGAGGCAAGAAATTTAGGCAAGGCAATACAGAGCGACCCGCGCTTTTTGAGGTATGCAAAGGCTCGCCTTGCAAACGACGATAACAGCGAATTGCAGGACGCAATAGGTAACTTTAACCTTGTAAGAATGGAGCTTGACAGAGAGGCAAACTCCGAAACCAAGAGCGATGATAAAATTAAGGAGCTTAACGAAAAGCTGCGCGGAATATACAGCGAGATAATGTCCTCTCCCTCAATGGTGGAGTATAACACCGCTAAGGCTGACCTTGACACTATGATGAACGAGGTAAACACAATAATTTCCAAGTGCGTTGACGGCGAAGACCCCGACACCTGCGACGTTCACAGCGGCTGCACGGGCAGTTGCGCGAGCTGCGGCGGCTGCCACTAAGGGCAAAGACAGATAATAAGACACAAAATGAAAGAGGATGTAAAAATGGCAGAGCTTTCTCCTATGATGAAGCAATATCTGAGAATAAAGTCGGAAAATGAAGACAGTATTCTTTTTTTCAGAGTCGGCGATTTTTACGAAATGTTTTTTGACGACGCGAAAAAAGCGTCGGACGAGCTGGATTTAACCCTTACGGGCAAGGATTGCGGTATGGAAGAGCGCGCGCCTATGTGCGGAATACCGTACCACAGCTGCGAATCGTACATTGCGCGTCTGGTTGAAAAGGGCTATAAGGTTGCAATATGCGAGCAGGTCGAAGACCCGAAAGCGGCAAAAAAGCTGGTTGACCGCGATATTATAAGGGTAATAACCCCCGGTACGGTAATTGAGGACGCAATGCTTGACGAGGGCAAAAACAATTACCTTGCCGCAATTGCTTTGACAGAGGAAGGCGTGGGGCTGTGCTTTACCGACGCCTCCACAGGTGAGTGCCATTTAACAAGCTTTCCTGCGGATAATTATAATTCCGCCGTTTCCGATGAGCTTTTGCGCTTTGCGCCGCGCGAAATATTAGCGGCTGAAAGCCTGAAAGCAAAATCCGCCGCATTATGGGAATTTTTACAGGAAAATTTCAAGGCAGCGGTAACGTTTCGACCGAACGACGCGTTTGACCCCAAAAAAACCGAGGAGCTTTTTGTAAAGCATTTCGGTATATCAGAGCTTGAGGACCGCGGGATTGATAAGACATCATCAAAAGCTGCGGCGCTCGGCGCGGTTATAGGCTATTTATACGAAACGGGCAGAACGGGCAGCATTTCGGTGAATAAAATTGACGTTTACACCGATAAGCAGTTTATGCGGCTGGATATGACGGCGCTGCGCAATTTGGAACTTACCGAAACCATGCGCACAAAATCAAAGCGCGGCTCGCTTTTGTGGGTGCTTGACCGAACCAAAACCGCAATGGGTAAGCGGCTTATAAGAAGCTGGCTTGAAAAGCCGCTGCTTAATATTACCGAAATCAATTTAAGGCAAAACGCTATTGAGGAGCTTTGCGACGATACTATAATGCGCGCCGAAATAACCGAGCAGCTATCGGGCGTGCGGGATATTGAAAGAATAATGACCAAGGTGGTTTACAAAACCGCCTCGGCGCGTGATTTGCTTGCAATATCCGCCACAGCGCACAGCTTTCCCGCAATAAAAGACCTGCTTGCGGGCGCTAAATGCCGAATGTTAAAGGAAATATGCGGCGGTATAGACCCGGTTGAAGAAATAGTAACGCTTATTGACGACGCCATAAACCCAGAGGCGCCCGTGTCGGTCAGAGAGGGCGATATAATAAAGGGCGGGTACAATGAGGAAGTCGATTTTATACGCGGCGATATGTCAAGCGGCAACAGCTTTTTAACCGATATTGAAAACCGCGAAAAGGAGCGCACGGGTATTAAGACCCTGAAAGTGCGCTTTAACAAGGTTTTCGGGTATTATATTGAGGTTACAAATTCTTTCCTCGATAAGGTACCCGCAGACTACATAAGAAAACAGACCCTTACAAACTGCGAGCGCTTTATAACAGAGGAGCTAAAGGAAATAGAACGGCGTGTTTTAAGCGCGAAGGACAGAATAGAACAGCTTGAGTTTGAAATATTTGACGGTATTCGTGAAAAGGTTGCCGCGGAGCTTAAAAGATTTCAGGCTACCGCCTCGGCGCTGGCAACGCTTGATACGCTTTGCTCCTTAGCGGGCGTTGCGGTTAATAACCGCTATTGCCGACCTCTTGTAAATAACAGCGGAAACATAATTATAAAATCGGGTAGACACCCTGTGGTTGAGCAGGTTATTAAAACCCCGTTTGTGGCAAACGACACCACGCTTAATATGAAGGACGACCGCTGCGCTATAATAACGGGACCGAATATGGCAGGTAAATCTACATATATGCGGCAGACGGCTATAATTGTGCTTATGGCGCAAATAGGCTGCTTTGTGCCGGCAGACTCGGCTGAAATAGGGCTTTGCGACGCTATTTTCACAAGAGTCGGCGCGTCGGACGATTTGGCGGCTGGGCAATCAACATTTATGATAGAAATGAGCGAGGTTGCCGAGATACTGAAAAATGCCACAAAGCACAGCCTTTTAATTCTTGATGAGATAGGCAGGGGGACTTCGACATTTGACGGAATGTCGATAGCGCGCGCGGTTCTTGAATATGTAGCCGATAAAAAGACCCTCGGCGCAAAGGCGCTATTTTCAACCCACTACCACGAGCTTACCGCAATGGAGAACGAATTGCAGGGCGTTAAAAATTATAACGTAGCCGTTAAAAAGCGCGGCGACGATATAACCTTTTTGCGCCGCATAGTTCCCGGCGGAGCAGATGGCAGCTACGGTATTGAGGTGGCAAAGCTGAGCGGAATACCTGAAACGGTTATACGCCGCGCTAAGCAGATACTCAAAAAGACCGAGGAGGAGGGGGTAGTAACCTACCGCACGGTAGAAAACCCCGATATGCAGCTGCCGCTTGAAATGCAGGGCGCGCAGGATATTCTGCACGATCTGCAAACAATAGATGTTAACACACTGACGCCCATTGAAGCCATGCAAACGCTTTTTGAAATGGTGACAAAGGCTAAATCAATATAATAATCAGTATGTCGATAAACCCCAAATCCTATTTCTGCGGCGTTCACGCCGCATCACCGTTTTTCCGCCGACAGGTGCGGCGGAAAAACACCTTGTAAGCGAAAAATAGCTTAAAAAGCTATTTTTCAAGGGCACTGGGGTGGTATTGGCGGAGCATAACAACCGACTGCCGCCTGTGGCGGATTAA
>URGH01000042.1 GCA_900547305.1 uncultured Oscillospiraceae bacterium
CTAAAATAAGAGCAGCGTCTTTATTTCGTATAATTGCAGTTATCATATTTACATTCCTCCCATCGTCATAGGCTCGTCCTGATATAAAATGTCAAGCAGGCTTGTGTCGGTGTCATTGTAGATGAAGCCGCCGCAAACAAATTTGCCGTAAAATTTATCCGAGATATATTCTCCGAATCCCTCATAGTCGAAATAATCTTGCATTTCAAGATCAAGAATATATCTGTCCTCGGTTTCGGTAAAAAATCTTCCCACCTCGGCATAGCTTGTTGCTCCCTCAATGAAAGTAAAGCACCCGATATTCCTTGCCAGCCTTGTAAGCTGCTCGGCGTCCTCGGCTTCGGCATATTCCGCCACCGACCACAGCTTTTTCAGATCCATATCCGCCGTATTAACGGCGGCGGTCAGCCGGTTCAGTTCGTATACGCCTTCCTCGGAGGCGATCTCACGGAATCGCCCGAACCATTCGGGGCTGTCGGTATTGAAGTCCTCCAGCGTAATTTTCACCTCATCCGCTGTTGTGCCGAGCCTTGCAAACGCCTTGTCGATGGCTTCCTCCTCACAGGGAAAATACAGATATTCGGTTTTGCCGCCATACTCGGCCTTGGCAACGCAAAGCACCCTCGGATCATACAAATACGCTGGGAAGGTCTGTCCGTCATATGACCGTTGGAACGGCGTGTTTTCATCAATGAACAGCATTCCGTGTTCGGTAAATATGCCGTTGCCGGACTGTATCAGTTCCCGTCCGAGCTCTGCATATTTCGAATCGTCCGCATCGTCGGCAGGCACACAGCCGTTGACTGTCAGCAGATACTCTCTGCCGATCTTGCCCATGTCACCGATATCCCGAATCAGCGGATAGCGATTGAGATTAAAGCTCAAATTGATGAGGTCGGGCAGGGTGTCAAAGCCCTCTAATTTCATCGCCTCGTAGAACTGATATTCCTCATCGCCGAAAAAGCTGTCCATCCGTTTTCCGAGGTAGTTGACTTCATCGAGATTGACGAATCGGTCTTGCAGGAAGCCGAGTTCCTCGGGGAATATGACCTCGGACACATACAGTTCAAGGGGTGTGACATCCTCGGCATGGATTCTTTCGAGCGCCGCATTCATTTCCTTTTCGGTGCAGGGAAAGCGGAGATCGGTCTGACTGTTTCCGTATTTTATTTTCAGTTTAATCATGGCAAATCTCCTTGATGGCTGCGAGTCCGAAGCGGCGGATTGCCATAGCGTTGCAGATGGTGCGGAACAGCATAGGCGGAACGAGGTCGGCGTCCGACAGATCCGACACGGTAAGATGTTTTGTGCCGAGCGTCAAGTCCTTTGCCGCACAGTAGAAGGTGTAGGCTCGTTCGGTGCAATTATGGAGCTTAATGTTCTCAAAAAACACACAGCCGTTATTTATATGGTGCTTGCAGCAACTCCACAGCCTTTGGTCGGCAGTGAGCAGATACAACGCCGAAAGCAGTGCGTAATTCTCTCGGTGTACATTCTTTGCGGCAAGTGTAAATCTTGTCCGGTGCTTTTCATTAATATATGTCATGGGCTTTTCCTCGCTTTCTATATATTCGTTGAATCTCTTTCGGAAGGGCGGACATCGTATCTGCCGCATGGTTTCTGCAAGTATTTCCGTGGGTGTTGCAGCGGTTGTTGTGATGAATAGCTGTGCTTCGGTAAAACGGAAGCCCACGCCTCTCGGTGCAAAATTCGGAACGGTCATCATCAGCCGTTCCATGCGTCTGTCATGTGGATTATCTGAAAATATGGTCATTGTTTTTTCTCCTTGCTGTGAAATAAAAAAAGCCCTCCGGTTTTTGTGTAACCGAAGGGCGATTGATAATATTACATATTCTGTTGTGAAGCTGCCGACTGTTCAAAGGTCGGCGGCTCGGCTTCGAGGGAGGGGTATGCATCTTTGAGCTTTTCTTGGAGCTTATCCAGCTGCCGTTCCTGCCCATAGGTCAGCGTTTCGCAGTTGGCTTTGGTGAAGTCCACACAGCGATAAAGGTATGCCGATTCATTCTCACTGAACAGGCGGTCTTTGCTGATGAGACCGGAGCGCACGGCGAAAGCTTCCTTGACATATTCATAGTTCGGAGAATAATCTCCCCAGAACACCGAGTCGCCGTCTGCGTTTTGTTTCCAAGTACAGAACATAAAGCCGTTCTTTTCGTTGTAGGTTGCCGCCAATACGGTGTCTCCGAAGGCGGCAAGCTGTCTGTAATCGGAGACGCCGTCGGCTTTCATCTGCGGTGCGTGTTCGTAGAGCCCAACATATTCCCTTACCGTAGAGATCTCATCCTGAATATCTGGAATTTTACTGCGGTATTCATCGGATAGGTTTTTGTCGGCGTTGCTCAGGAATTGACCGTTGTATTTTATCCGGCAGAGGGGGATGTCGTCCGAGGACACCTCCAACCATCCGTTGCCGTCCATCTTGGTGTCGTACCGAGCCTTGAGCCGTTTGGCTAATTCTTTCTGTAGCATATCTGATTTCTCCTTTTTAGGGTAATAAAAAAGGCAGATAGATTTTTGCTTTCTATCTGCCTGTGTATCTGATATTTACTTTTCGGGAGTTCAAGTCTATCCACAAAGGGAAAACGGCGATTTTACATCTGCGTTTTGGTACAGAGAAAAATCGCCGTTTGGGTAGCAAAAAAGCCCGATATAATCGGGCTTTTCGCAGAAGACATCTTTTTTGTCTCCTCATTATGGCGGAGATGGAGAGATTCGAACTCTCGAACTCGTTTCCGAGTTACACGATTTCCAATCGTGCGCCCTCGACCGGACTAGGCGACATCTCCGTGCGATTTTGTCGCTGTTTTACAGCGACAAGATATATTATAATCGGTAAAACCTCAAAAATCAAGTGTTTTTTTCTGTTTTTCTTGAAAAAGGAAATTTTTTTTGCTAAAATAGGTACGGTGATTATATGCTAAAGCCCGAAGTATTGGCAAATCTCAAAGAAATAACACCCGAGGAAAGGGAAATTCTTTCGGGGCAGTCGGAAATTAACCGTAATATTTATATGCGCGGCGGCGGGAATACGGTAAACAGCCAAAAGCTGCTTGAGCTTGGTAAGCTTATAACCGTGAGAAAGCACACGCGTTTTATCGATTTCCCCGAGCACACGCACGACTATGTTGAGCTTGTGTATATGCTCTCGGGGCAGACAATACATATTGTAGATGGCAAAAAAATAGTATTAAAGCAGGGTGAGCTGCTTTTTTTGGGGCAAAATTCACGCCACGCAATAGAAAAAGCGGGGGAGAACGACATTGCGCTGAATTTCATTATCCTGCCGCAGTTTTTCGGCAGTACGCTTGCTTTGCTCGGCGATGAGGACACGCCGCTTAAAAGGTTTTTAATTGACTGCCTGTGCGGCGACGGCGATAACAACTATTATTTGCATTACAGGGTTTCGGATATTACGGAAATACAAAATTCGGTTGAAAATTTGCTGCTTACCGTTACGGGCAGCGCGCCTAACAAACGCAAGCTGGGGCAAATGACCATGGCGCTGCTTTTTATGCAGCTTATGGGCAGGACCGAAAATCTTGAAGTGAAATCAAGAAAAGACACCGACTTTTTAAAGATTTTAAATTACATAGAAACAAATTACGCTTCCGGCACGCTGGCGCAGGCGGCGGAGGGGCTGCATTACGACATAAGCCGAGTATCCCGCGAGATTCAAAGAAAAACAGGCAAGACCTACACAAGCCTTGTGCAGGAAAAAAGGCTTTCGCAGGCGGCTTTTCTGCTTAAAAACACCGGCAGGCGGGTTTCTGATATATCGGTCGCGGTGGGATATGAGAACGTAAGCTATTTCCACAGAATATTTGCCGAGCGCTACGGAGTATCGCCCAAAAAATACCGCGAAAACGCAAGGCTGCAAGAAAAGACACTTTTTCAGCAAAATAGGACATTTGATTTTTAAAACGATTGTGTTAAAATAAAAATCGGAGGTTAAAATTATGCAATATTTTTTGGCAGTTGATATAGGCGCCTCAAGCGGCAGGCACATTTTGGGCTGGCTGGAAGACGGAATGTTGAAACAGCTTGAAATTTACCGCTTTGAAAACGGTATGAAAAATGAAAACGGCTCGCTTGTGTGGGACACCGAGCACCTTGTAAGCGAGGTAAAGGCGGGGCTTAAAGCCTGCTTTGCTGCGGGCAAAATACCCGCGACGGTGGCTATTGACACCTGGGGCGTGGATTACGTTTTGCTTGATAAAGACAAAAAGGAAATTACGCCGAATTACGCTTACAGAGACAGCCGCACCGACGGCATTAAAGAGGAAATAGACAAAATTATTCCGCGCGCAGAGCTTTTCCGCCGTACGGGAATACAGCCGATAAACTTCAACACGGTTTATCAGCTTTACTGCGATAAAAAGTCGGGCAGGCTTGAAAACGCCGAGCATTTTTTAATGATTCCCGAGTACATATCCTACAGGCTTACGGGCGTTATGAAAAACGAATACACCAACGCCACAACGGGAGCGATAGTGGGCGCAGAGAGCCAAAAGCGCGATATCGAGCTTTTGGAGCTTTTGGGCATTAAAACCGATATTTTTGAACAGCTTTCCGTACCCGGCGACGTTGTGGGCAATTTCAGCGACGAAGTAAAAGCGGAGCTGGGCTTTGATTCCACCGTTATTTTCTGTCCCTCGCATGATACGGCTTCGGCAGTAGCCGCATGCCCCGTGGGGGATAACGGCGTATATATTTCTTCGGGCACATGGAGCCTTATAGGTACCGAGAACTTAAAGCCCATTTTAAGCGAGGACGCACTGGAAGGCGGCTTTACAAACGAGGGCGGCATTAACTACCGCTACCGTTTCCTTAAAAACTTTATGGGAATGTGGCTTTTCCAGAATATAAGGAAAAATCTTGATAAAAAGTATACATACGATGAAATGATGCACATGGCAGAAGAAAGCAATTTCCGCGGGCTTATAGACCCCAACGCCGCGGAATTTACCGCTCCCGAAAATATGGTTGAGGCTATAAGAAAATATCTGGGCATACCCGATTTGCCGATAGGTGACGTTTTGAGCTCGGTTTACCACTCGCTTGCAGCTTCCTACAAGGCGGCGGTGGAAACGGTTGAAAACGTGTGCGGCAAAAAAATTGAGCTTATAAACATAATAGGCGGCGGCAGTAAGGACGCATATTTAAACAGGCTCACAAAGGAGTACACGGGTAAAAAGGTGCTTGCAGGTCCTACCGAGGCTACAGCTATAGGCAACCTTATAGCGCAGATGATGTATTCGGATAAATCTCTCACGCTTGAAAAGGCGCGGGAAATTGTTAAAAAATCATTCAGTATAACGGAGGTTTAAAAAATGAGCAGATACCAAGACGCAAAAGAGATGTACGCAAAAATCGGTATTGATACCGATAAGGCAATCGAGACCCTTAAATCGGTGCCAGTGTCGCTGCACTGCTGGCAGGGCGACGACGTAAGGGGCTTTGACCAAAAGGTTGATTCGCTTTCGGGCGGAATACAGACCACGGGCAACTACCCTGGCAGAGCCACTACGCCCGAGGAGCTTATGGCGGATATTGACACCGTTTTAAAGCTTTGCCCCGGCACTAAAAAGCTTAATCTTCACGCCTGTTATGCTATTTTCGATGAGGAAAACGGCGGCTGGGTAGACAGGGATAAAATTGAGCCCAAGCACTTTAAAAAGTGGGTGGATTTCTGCAAGGAGCGCGGCCTCGGCTGCGACTTTAACCCCACGTTTTTCTCACACCCCATGTGCGACCCGCTCACCCTTGCAAGCCCGAATGAGAAGACCCGCAAATTTTGGATAGAACACGGCAAGGCTTGCATAAGAATTTCGCAGTACTTAGCGGAAGAGCTGGGCCAGCCCTGCGTTATGAATATATGGACGGGCGACGGCTTTAAGGATATTCCCGCCGACAGAATGGGTCCCCGCGTGCGTTACAGAGAGTCTATTGACGAGATACTCTCGGAGCCTTACGATTTCAATAAGGTTAAGCCATGCGTTGAGTCAAAGGTATTCGGCATAGGTGTTGAGGCTTATACCGTAGGCAGCGCCGAGTTCTCGCTCTCTTACGCCGCCGCAAATATGGGCAAGTGCATACCGCTTATGGATAACGGACACTACCACCCGACAGAGGTTGTATCGGATAAAATTCCCGCGCTGCTCGCTTTCTTCCCCGAAATTGCGCTGCACATTACAAGACCTATACGCTGGGACAGCGACCACGTTGTGCTGCTTGACGACGAGACAAAGGAAATATGCAAGGAAATCGTTCGCTGCGGCGGACTTGACGGCAGAGTTAAAATAGCGCTTGATTATTTTGACGCGTCAATTAACAGAATTTCCGCATGGACCGTAGGCTTCAGAAACGTTCAGAAAGCGTTGCTTTCGGCACTGCTCACACCCGATATGACCGAAATGCAGAACGAGAACCGCTGGACCGAGCTTATGGTGCGCGCTGAGGAGCTTAAAACAATGCCATTCGGCGATGTTTGGAACGAGTACTGCAAAAAATGCGGCGCACCTGCCGATGGCGAGTGGTTTGAAACCGTTGAAAAATATGAAAAAGACGTTATATCAAAGAGAGGTAACTGAAAATGAAGGACATTTTAACCGCACCGTTTGTTGAAGAAATGAAAAAGGTAACCGCCAATATGTACCGCCAGGGATGGGACGAAAGAAACGGCGGCAACATAAGCTATATGCTGGACGCGGAAACAGTAGGGGAGTACCTTGACCTGAACAATGTTATTCGCACTATTCCCACCGGCTTTGACGCGGCAGAGCTTAAAGGCAAGATTTTTATAGTAACGGGTACGGGCAAATACTTTAAAAACGTTACCGAAGACCCAGAAACAAACCTGGGAATTATACGCATAGCGGAAGACGGCACTACCGCCGAGCTGCTTTGGGGCTATAAGGACGGCGGCAAATTTACAAGCGAGCTGCCCGCGCACCTTATGAGCCACATTGCAAGGCTTAAGCAGAACCCCGAAAACAGGATAATTATGCACACGCACCCGACCTATACGCTTGCTATGACCCACGTTCATGAGCTTGACGATAAAAAGTTCACCCACACCATTTGGGAGATGTGCACCGAGTGCATAGTGGTTTTCCCCGACGGTATAGGCGTTCTGCCGTGGATGGTTTGCGGCAACAACGAGATAGGCATTGCCACCGCCGAAAAGATGAAGGACTACCGCCTTGTGGTATGGGGACTTCACGGAATTTACGGCGCGGGCAAGGATATGGACGAGACCTTCGGACTTATTGAAACCGTGGAAAAAGCTGCGCAGCTTTATATGCTCACGGCACACCTGCCGCACCTTAACACCATTCATGACGATGAATTAAAGGCGGTTGCCGACGCTTTCGGGCTTACATACAGAAAAGATTTTCTTGACCTTTAAAAAATCTTTTAAAAAAAGTCTTGACAAATCGCCCGAGCGGTGATATATTGTTAACAACAAGAGAAACCTGCGATTAAGAAGAGTAGCTTTTCCGAGCGTGTTTAGAGAGCGGTTGACGGTGGAAATACCGCGATGCGACGTTTAGTGAATGGACTTATGAGGGCGGCACGAAAGCATTTAGTGAGTAGCGGCCGACGGGAACCGTACCCGTTATCAATTCGGCTTACATAATGAGGTGTAAGAAATGAGCGGTCGGCACAGCCGGCAACTTGGGTGGTACCGCAGGATTACAAGTCTTGTCCCATATTTTATATGGGATAAGGCTTTTTTATTTTTCCGAGGAGGAATTAACTATGATATTATTAACAAAACGATGGCGCCGGCGTAATTTTTCTTAAAACCAAAAAAATAAAACTAAAAAATTAAAGGGAGAAATTCACCATGAAAAAAATATTTGCTATATTAACAATCGCCGTTTTAATGCTCAGCTTTGCAGGCTGCGGAAGTAAAAAAGAAACAAAAATTCCCGTTATAGGAATAAGCCAGTACGGCGAGCACGCATCATTGGATAACTGCCGTGAGGGCTTTTTGCAGGGTCTTAAAGAGGCGGGACTTGAAGAAAACAAGGACTTCACAATCGATTACCAGAACGCTTCGTTCGATAACTCAACCGCCACACAGATAGCGCAGAACTTTTCCTCTAAAAACGTTGCGCTTATGTGCGCAATAGCAACCCCCTCGGCTACCGCTTGCTTTGCCGCGGCAGAGGATAAGGATATACCCGTAGTGTTCAACGCGATTACCGACCCGAAGGAGGCAAAGCTTACCGAGGGCAATATTACCGGCGTTTCGGATAAGCTGCCCGTTGACCCGCAATTGGAGCTTATAAGAAAATTACAGCCCAATGCTAAAACGATAGGTATTATTTACACCACAAGCGAGCCGAACTCGGTATCAGCCATTGCCGAATATAAGGAAAAAGCAGGCAAATACGGCTTTGAAATAGTAGATATAGGCGTGGCAGATCAGGCTTCTGTTACACAGGCGGCGGATACGCTTATAAACAAAAAGGTCGATTGCATTACAAACCTTACCGATAACAACGTTGTAGGCGTTTTACCCTCGATTCTCGAAAAGACAAACGCCGCTAAAATTCCGGTATACGGCAGCGAAATTGAGCAGGTTAAAAAGGGCTGTGTAGCATCGGCCGGTATTGATTACATTGAGCTCGGTAAAATGGCTGGCAAGCAGGCTGCGACAATTTTAAAGGGCGAAAAGAAAGCAAGCGATATGCCCTACGAAACCGTTACCGAATACAGCACCTATATTAACTCTGACGCAACCTCGGCTATGGGCATTACCGTTCCGTCGGATATAGCCGAAAAGGCAATAGAGTGTAAATAATACTTTGTCGGAGAGAAAAAATGCTTGATTTAATTATAAGCACATTGACCCAAGGCTTTATATATGCAATGCTTTCCTACGGCATTTATATAACCTACAAAATACTTGATTTTCCCGATTTAACGGTAGACGGCAGCTTCCCTTTGGGGGCTGCCGTGACCGCGCTGTTGCTGGTTAAGGGCGTAAACCCATATTTAACACTTTTAGCAGCTTTAGCGGTAGGCGCCGCAGCGGGCTTTGTTACGGGGTTTATCCATGTCAGGCTTAAAGTTCGTGACCTGCTTGCGGGCATTATTACCATGACGGCGCTTTTCTCAGTCAACCTGCAAATTGCAGGCTCGAACCTTTCGGTTGCAAGAAGTATTGACACAATTTTCACCGCGGCGCCTACAATGGCGCTTTTCGGCTCGCTCACGCTTATTATGAGAAAGCTTATAGTATCGCTTATAATAATGCTTATATGCAAAATACTGCTCGATTTATATTTCAAAACCAAAAGCGGCTTTTTGCTCCGCGCGGTGGGGGATAACAGCGCGCTTGTAACCACCCTTGCTAAGGATATGGGCAGGGTTAAAATAATAGGTCTTGTAATATCAAACGCATTGGTAGCCCTTTCGGGCGCGGTGGTCTGCCATGAGCAGCGCTCTTTTTCGGCCATGATGGGAACAGGGCAAATGGTATTCGGCTTGGCGGCGGTAATTATAGGCACAACGCTTTTCAGAAAAATGAGCTTTGTAAAGGGCACTACGGCGGTAATCGCGGGCAGCGTAATTTACAAGGCGTGTATACAGATTGCAATAAGTCTCGGTCTGCCCGCAAACCTTTTAAAACTTATAACTGCGGCGCTTTTCCTTGTTATACTGGTTATAGGCAATTTCGAGAAAGGCTCGGTGAAAAAGAATGTTAGAGCTTAAACACGTTTCTAAAATATATAACCCCGGGCTTGTTACCGAAATGTGCCTTTTTGACGATTTCAACCTGACCGTAAAGGACGGCGAGTTTGTATCGGTTATAGGCAGCAACGGCAGCGGAAAGACCTCAATGCTCAATATTATATGCGGCAGTATTCCCGTAAACGGCGGGGAAGTGCTTATAAACGGCAAGTGCATAAACCGCCAAAAGGATTTTGAGCGCTACTCGCACATAGGCAGGGTATACCAAAACCCCGCAATGGGCAATTGCCCTAATATGACCATACTTGAAAATATGTCTCTTGCCGATAATAAGGGTAAGCCTTTCGGGCTTTCGTTCGCGCTTAATAAAAAGCGGTTTGAAAATTACAGGGAGCAACTTTCTTCCTTAGGACTGGGGCTTGAAGATAAGCTGCACGTTAAAATGGGGTCGCTTTCGGGCGGTCAAAGGCAGGCGGTATCGCTGCTTATGGCTACCATGACCCCGATAGATTTTCTTATTTTAGACGAGCATACAGCGGCGCTTGACCCTAAAACCGCCGAAATTATAATGGAGCTTACCGACAAGGTGGTAAAAGAAAAAAAGCTCACTGCCATAATGGTAACGCACAATCTGCGCTACGCGGTTGAATACGGCTCGCGGCTTTTAATGATGGATAAGGGTCATATAATTTTAGATAAATCGGGCTTTGATAAGAAAAACGCCTCGGTTGATGAAATTCTTGAAATATTCAACAGAATAAGTATTGAGTGCGGAAACTGAAATAATGCGGAATTAAACGGCTCCCATCTTTTTGACGATAGTCAAAAAGATGGGAGCCGTTTTTGTAACTGTGCAGCTTTTCCCAAAAATACCGCTAGGCATTTATTATTACTCGCCGTCAGTGGCGGCGGCTACGGTTTCGGGGTTGTCCATCCTATAAATTTTACCGAGACTTTCCTGCTTTTTAAGCGCGCCCGAAACGGTAGGCACCGCGCCGAGAGCCGTAAACACATACAGTAATAAAAGGCTCGGGATGTAGCTGCCCCAATTTATGCCGCCGGTAAACATTGCGTAATTCAAAAGGCGGAACGAGCCGAAAAATCCTATATCGCTGTATTCCTCCAACGACGCAAGAGAAATAGCCGAATCGATCTGGTAGCTTAAAAACACCATTATAACCATAATAATGCAGGAAATAAGCACGCCTTTTTTAGAAAACTTTCCGCCGAGCATTTCATAGCCTTTAAGTGTGCAAACACCCATTATAACGCCCGAAATTGCCGCGACATAACCGAGGCGGCTTATAATTATTATGGCAAGCGCACCGAGTAGCGAGCCTAAAAGCGCACCGACAGTGCCGCCTATAACATTTTCGTTTTTCTGCTCGTTTTCACGGCGGTTAAGCGTGTGCTGATTTTTGACCGATTCAAAGCATGAATCACAAAGCACCGCGGGCGAATTGTATATGTAGTAGTTGCTAAAAGCGCCGGTTTCGCCGCAGCATTGGCAGCAGGTCTGCCAGCCGCCCGCGCTCATATACGCCGCCGCAACGGATAATGCGGGTATGAGCTTTTTATTAACGGTGCTTGCAATGCTGCCCGCCGATTTAATGTTAAAATCAACTCTGTATTTATCGGTTACGGCAACGGTGAAAAGCGATTTGTTCAGCTTTATAAGCTGCTGCATTTCGGCAGTTGAGGGCATGTCCGCCCCGCGCTTTACCGAAAAGCTCAGCTGAAATGTTTTTCCGCCCTGAATAGGCGTGACCGTAATATTATAACCGCGGTAATTACCGTATATTACCCCGCTTAAACCGTCGGTTTTAAGACCTTCGGCGGTTGCAAAAGGCATTACCGCCTTAAAATAATTACTGTTCATTTAAAAATCCCCCTTAAAAGTGTTGACAAAATTATAATGTTCTGTTATAATGAAGTTGTAAAACAATGGTAAAAAAAGTAATTTTTTCATTTTTTTTCTGATTTTATTGTTTCCAAGCCGATTCCGCGCGGCGGCTGCGGCGTTGAAAAGGCAATTTGCGTTTCGGTGTGACCGAAACTGTTAAGCTCGCCGATAAACGCGTCAAGCGCCTCGGTCGTTTCAAAGGCAACCTTAATAAGCTGCGAGTAGCGCCCCGTAATACAGTTACATTCAAGCACATGAGGGTGTGACTGTATAAACGGATAAAATGTAGGCTTCAGCTTTGGGTCAAGGTCAAGCTGAATAAAGGCGATTATGGGAAACCCCGCCTTTTTAAGGTCGATATTTGCCGAATAAGAGCCGAGTATTCCCTCTTTTTCAAGTTTTTCAATTCTCGCGGCGGTGGCGGGTGATGAAAGAAAAACCCGATTTGCCAATATTTTAAGCGGCGTTCGCGCGTTTTGTTGCAAAAGTGTAATTAGCTTTAAATCAATAGCGTCCATTGTTTTCACCCCGATAGAATGATTATAAACTATTGAAATAATTAAGTCAAGGCCGGGTGTGCTATGTTAAGTTATTTTTATAATACACAGGAAAATACGTTTGAAGGCTCGTGCTGTTTTACAGGGTACAGACCATCAAAATTCCCTTTTTCGCTTGAAAATGAAAAAACAGCGCTTGAAAACGCGCTGATTGAAGCGGTTTTTGCTTTGAGCGCCGAGGGCTGCACTACCTTTTACAGCGGCATGGCAATGGGTTTTGATATTCTTGCTGCCGAGGCGGTGCTGTTGCTCAAGGAAAGAAAAGAAAACGTCAGGCTTATATGCGCCGTTCCGTTTAAGGGGCAGGGGGATAATTTTCCCGAGCCGTGGCACAGCCGTTATGAAGAAATAATAAAGTGCGCCGATGAAGTTATTGTTATGTCGGACAGGTATTACAAGGGCTGCTACCACAAGCGAAACGCTTTTCTTGTGGATAACAGCGATTATGTTGTAACCTGGTTTGACGGTCAGCCCGGGGGTACCGCCTCAACAATAAGCTACGCGCAGAAAAAAGGCAGGTATATTATAAACCTGAACGATAATTATTATATACCGTGCGGGAAATTAAGGGATATAGCGTATTGCGGTTGAAGCTAAAAGGCAAACAACCGGAATAACCGCGCCGGAAATCAGCTGCGGCAGCGTGTGCCTTTTCATTTTAAGCGAGGCATAACCTACGGGCAAAAGCAGCAAAAGCCCTAAAATATACAGGGGATGAATATAGTAAGCCAGCAGCGCTACGGGACCTGCAATACCGCAGGCGTGGCCGCTGCTTTTCTTTTTCAGTACAAATGAGCTGAACGCAATGGCAACACCCGAAAGCAGATATGTAAGGTAGAGCACCTTTTCGCCGTCGGGTGCGTTTGTTAAAAAAGAAAAAAGCGTGCCGCCGATATACCCCGCAACCGAAAAAACAATTGCGAGTGAGCGCTGAAATTTCCGCCTTTCATCTGCCTTTTTTATAAGGCTTATGGGGTATGCCGAAAGCGGGAAGACCGTAAGAGTAATAAGCGCCGCGGCAAAGTGGATGTTATCTGTAAAAAAGCCGCCGTGTATAAAAAGCAGCGTTACCGCGGCTGCCGCCGCAATGGGCGCCACGGTTATAATTCTTATTATTTTGCAAAGTCTCATCATAAATTTATCACCTAAGCTACATATTATATTATTAAAGCCTTAAACGCAATGAACTTTACAAAATAGTACTCTAATAAGAAAAAAGCCGTCGGTAGAGTGCTTAGAAACAAACTCTACCGACAGTGGAATTACTCGTAAATATCGTTTTTTTGCTTGCCTTCGCTCACAGTGAAAACGTTAAGCGTGCCGCCGCTGTCCAGTACCGCTATAAAAATATCCTCAACCTTTTTGTACCCCTGAACCTTTAGCTCGTTGTTGAGCCAGTTTTTATCCTTTCCTGCGCTTTGCAGGTTTTTATCCATAATTTTGCCGTCCATTATAACATTATAAAACACACCCTCGCCTGCGGGCACTATATTCATATCCTCAGGGGAAAGCGGGCGCTTTGCGGCGCGCGGCAGAAAGCTTATTTTTCCGCTTGCCTCCATAACTGCGGTATCTATGGCGGATAAATCGTAATACCCGTCCAAGCGGCACTGCATTAAAAATTCGTTTAAATCAAGCCGGCATTTTTTGAAATTTTCGCGGTACAGCTTGCCGTTTTGCATTAAAACCACCGAATGACCGAAAATAAGCCGCCTTACCGTAAGCGATTTTGAGCAGCAAATTGACACAATAAACGAAATAACGCCGTAAACCACCATTGCAACAAGCGGCTGCTCGGGGTTTTCAAGCTCGGTAGCCATTTCGGCGGCTATTGAGCCGATTGTAATGCTCACAATGTAATCGAACATATTAAGCTCGGATAGCTGCTTGTTACCGACTAATTTTGTTAACAAAAATAACACAACAATTGAAACAATTGATGTTATAATAACCTTTAGAATTTCCACGGTTTCGCCCCTTACATATTTTTAAATATTTTTTCCGATTTTTTCAAAAATATTCTTCTTGGGATATTGACAAAACGCAGAAATGCTTGTATAATTGTATACAATGATACTGACAGAGGGTGAATACATTGCTTGAAATATCGGGTAAAACAAATTTACTTGAACAGGACAATTACAAATATTCCTTACAGGATGTGGCGGAGCCGAACCTGTACCGCGACTTTTATACATACGAGGATGTGCCGCGCGTTGCGTTCAACCACCGCAGGGTGCCTATGGGTATGCCGAAGGATATTTGGATAACCGACACATCTTTACGAGACGGTCAACAATCGGTTGAGCCGTACACGGTAGAACAGATTGTTAATCTTTATAAACTTATGTCAAAACTGGGCGGGCCTTACGGAATAATCCGCCAGACCGAATTTTTCGTTTACAGTAAAAAGGATAGGGAAGCAATTGAAAAATGCCAGGCGCTGGGGCTTAAATTCCCCGAAATTACCACCTGGATACGCGCCAGCAAAGAAGATTTCAAACTTGTGCGCGACCTTGGCATCAGAGAAACGGGAATTTTGGTTTCGTGCAGCGATTACCATATTTTCAAGAAACTTAAAAAGACCCGCGGCGAGGCTATGAAAATGTATCTTGAGGCGGTATCGGAAGCATTTGAGGCGGGCGTTATGCCGCGCTGCCACCTTGAAGATATTACAAGGGCGGATTTTTACGGCTTTGTAGTTCCCTTTGTAAACGAGCTTATGAAAATGTCGGCGCAGGCGAAAATTCCCGTAAGAATAAGGGCGTGCGATACTATGGGCTACGGCGTGCCGTACCCCGAGGTTGCGCTGCCGCGCAGCGTGCCGGGCATAATTTACGGCTTGCAGCATTACTCCGACGTGCCGAGCGAAATGCTTGAATGGCACGGGCATAACGATTTTTACAAGGCGGTTGCAAACGCCTCTACCGCGTGGCTTTACGGCGCTTCGGCGGTAAACTGCTCGCTGCTCGGCATAGGGGAGAGAACTGGCAATATTCCGCTTGAAGCAATGGTTATGGAATATGCCTCGCTCCGCGGCTCGCTTGACGGTATGGACACAACGGTTATAACCGAAATAGCCGAATATTTCAAAAAGGAAATGGGCTATAAAATACCGCCCATGACCCCCTTTGTAGGCAAAAACTTCAACGTTACAAAGGCGGGTATACATGCCGACGGGCTTTTAAAGGACGAGGAAATTTACAATATTTTCGATACCGAAAAGATACTCAACCGCCCCGCCTCTGTTTCGGTAGGCAAAACAAGCGGACTTGCGGGAATTGCCTATTGGATAAACCACAATTACGGCTTAAAGGGTGAAAACGAGGTTGATAAAAAGGACCCCGCGGTTATTGCCCTTAAGGAATGGGTGGATACGGAATATCAGAACGGAAGACAGACCGCCATATCCGACGGCGAGCTTGAAAGGCACTTAAAAGAGCTGTCTGACGGAAGGTTTTAAGGAGAAAAAATTATGATTGAGCATAAAACAATATCCCTTGCGGATCAGGTATTCGATCATCTTGAAAATGATATTTTAAGCGGCAAATATCAGCGCGGCGAAATTCTTACCGAAACCAAATTGAGCACGGAGCTTGGCGTCAGCCGCACGCCTATACGCGAGGCGCTGCGCCGCTTGGAGCAGGAGCACATTATTGAGGAATCGGGAAAAGGCTCGGTAGTTATTGGAATTACCGAAAAGGACCTTGAAGATATTTTTATGATTCGCAAAAGCCTTGAGTGCCAGGTTGCGGCGCTTGCGGCGAAAAACCGCACCGAGGAGCAGCTGAAACAGCTGCGCGAGGCGCTTGAATTTCAGGAGTTTTACCTGAATAAAAAAGACCCCGACCAAATAAAGCTGATGGACAGCCGCTTTCACGAAACACTTTATAAATTAAGCGGCAGCACCGCGTTTTATGATACCTTGGTGCCGCTGCACAAGAAAATTCAGAAATACCGCCGCGCCTCTGTTACAAATTCAAGCCGCGCAGAAGCGTCTGTTGCGGAGCACCGCAAAATTTACGAGGCTATTGAGGCAAAAAACACCGCTCTTGCCGCAAAATATGCGTCGGAGCATGTTGAAAACGCTTATAAACACATTATGAGAAAGGATTAAAAATAATGGGCTACACTATTGCACAGAAAATTATTAAGGCGCATATGCTATCGGGCAATATGACCGCGGGCAGCGAGGTTGCGCTTAAAATCGACCAGACCTTAACGCAGGACGCTACGGGCACCATGGCGTACCTTGAATTTGAGACTATGGGGCTTGACCGCGTTAAAACCGAGCGCAGCGTGGCTTATATTGACCACAACACACTGCAATCGGGCTTTGAAAATGCCGACGACCACCGCTACATTCAGTCGGTTGCCAAAAAGCACGGTATTTACTTTTCGCGCCCCGGCAACGGCATTTGCCACCAGGTGCATTTAGAGCGTTTCGGCAAGCCCGGCAAGACCCTTATCGGGTCGGACAGCCACACCCCCACAGGCGGCGGCATCGGCATGCTTGCCATGGGCGCGGGCGGACTAGACGTGGCGGTTGCCATGGGCGGCGGCGCTTACTACATTACAATGCCGAAAATGTATAAGGTAAATTTAAAGGGAAAATTAAAGCCCTTTGTTACCGCGAAGGATATAAGCCTTGAAATTCTGCGTATACTCTCGGTTAAGGGCGGCGTAGGCGCCATAATCGAGTGGGGCGGCGAGGGTATAAAGTACCTTTCAGTGCCGGAGCGCGCCACCATTACCAATATGGGCACCGAACTCGGCGCCACCACCTCAATATTCCCGTCTGATGAAGTGACAAAGAAATTCCTTGAGGCAGAGGGCAGAGGAGAGGACTACGCAGAGATTTCAAGCGACGCGGATGCGGTTTACGATAAGGTAATAGATATTGACCTTGACGAGTTAAAGCCGCTTATAGCATGTCCCCACAGCCCCGATAATATTGTTACGGTCGAGTCGTTAAAGGGCACAAAGGTTGACCAGGTCTGCATAGGCTCCTGCACCAATTCATCACTTTTTGATATGCTGAAGGTTGCGGCGCTTTTAAAGGGTAAGACCATTTCGCCCAATGTGAGCCTTTCCATTTCGCCCGGCTCTAAACAGGTGCTTTCAATGCTGGCGGATTGCGGTGCGCTGTCTGTTATACTGGCAAGCGGCGCAAGACTGCTTGAATGTGCCTGTGGGCCCTGCATAGGTATGGGCTTTTCGCCTAATTCCGCGGGTGTATCATTACGCACCTTTAACCGCAATTTCTTAGGCCGCAGCGGAACTAAGGACGCAAGCGTGTACCTTGTTTCACCCGAAACCGCGGTTGCCGCGGCGCTCACAGGCGAAATTACCGACCCGAGGATTTTAGGCGAAGAACCCCACGTTACAATGCCCGTGGCTTTCAAGATTGACGACAGCGCGGTAATACCCCCCGCAACACCCGAAGAGGCTAAGAATTTAGAGGTTCTGCGCGGACCGAACATTAAGCCGTTCCCGAAATCAGAGCCGCAGGAAGATACCCTTTCAGCCGAGCTTGTGCTTAAAGTGGGCGATAATATCACCACCGACCACATTATGCCCGCAGGCGCTAAAATATTGCCTTATCGCTCTAATATTCCGCACCTTTCGCAGTTTTGCTTTGCGGTGTGCGACGAGACCTTCCCCGAGCGCGCAAAGGCACTCGGTAAAAGCATAATTGTAGGCGGCAGTAACTACGGTCAAGGCTCCTCGCGCGAGCATGCGGCGCTTGTGCCTATGTATTTGGGCGTTCGCGCGGTTATTACAAAGAGCTTTGCGCGTATTCACGTTGCTAACCTTATAAACGCGGGCATTATGCCGCTTACCTTTAAAAACCCCGATGATTACGATAAGCTCAACCAATCGGATAAATTAACCCTTACAAACGTATTCGACGGAATGGACAGCGGCGAAATAACGCTGAAAGACGAAACCACGGGCGAGGAAATACCGCTTGTATGCTCATTTACCGAGCGGCAGAAAGCAATACTCAAAGCAGGCGGACTGCTTGAATATACCAAAAAGGAAGGCTGATATAAAATGGAAAAATATATTGACGCGGCGGTTGAACAGTTCCGCACACTATTAAACGAGCAGATTGCGCGCGAACGCAAAATGGAGCAGGATAAGCGCTACACCGATTACAAGAAGCTTGATAAAATTATAATCGGCATTTGCGGCGGCGACGGCATAGGGCCGATAATTTCCGCTGAATCCGAGCGTCTTTTGCAGTTTATTTTAAAGGATGAAATAGCGGCGGGCAAAATTGAGCTGCGCACTATCGAGGGGCTTACCATTGAAAACAGAATTGCGCACAATCAGGCTATACCCGACGACGTTTTGGCAGAAATAAAGGCATGCAACGTTATTCTTAAAGCGCCTACTACCACGCTTAAGGGCGGCACGCTTGAAAGTGCAAACGTGGCAATGCGCCGCGAGCTTGATTTATACGCTAACGTTCGCCCCGTAGCCGTGCCCGAGCTTGGAATTGACTGGACTTTCTTCCGTGAAAATACCGAAGGCGAGTATGTGCTCGGCAGCCGCGGCGTGGAAATTCCCGATACCTTGGCTTTCGACTTTAAGGTTACTACCAACGAGGGCACAAAGCGCATTGCGCGCGCCGCTTTTGAGTACGCTAAAAACAACGGCAAAACCAACGTTGCAATAGTTACAAAGGCTAATATTATGAAGAAGACCGACGGCAAGTTTTCAGAGCTTTGCCACGAGGTTGCAAAGGATTACCCCGGCATTACCGCCGAGGACTGGTACATTGATATTATGACCGCGAACCTTGTAAACGAGCGCGTAAGAAGCAACTTCCAGGTAATACTTCTGCCGAACCTTTACGGCGATATTATTACCGACGAGGCAGCGCAGATACAGGGCGGCGTAGGCACTGCGGGCAGCGCCAATATAGGTGATGTTTACGCTATGTTCGAGGCTATTCACGGCTCTGCGCCGCGTATGATTGAAACGGGCAGGGGAACATATGCTAACCCCACCAGTATGTTTAAGGCAACCGAAATGCTACTGCGCCACATCGGCTTTACCGAAAAGGCGGATAAGCTGAATAAAGCGCTGCACATCTGCACCGAGGTTGATAAAAAATATGTTATCACCGGTCATGAGGACGGCGCTACCTGCTCGCAGTTCGGCGATTACCTTATGGCGACGATTGAGCAGCTGTAAGAAATTAAAAGTTTCGGGTTGTTTAGGTTTTAAAACAACCCCTCAGTTTCGCTACGCTCAACACCGTCTCGGCTGCCGCCTCGGTCGGTGCTTCTGCTTCGCAGGGGTGTCCACCGGACACCCGCACCCAAACACCGGGAAGCCTTTGCTTTGAAAAAAATCGGTCCCCTCTGTTTCGGCAAAGCCGAAACAGAGGGGACCGCCGTCAGCCGACTGAGGGGTATTTATCTAATATCTAACGTCTAACATCTAATATTACCACTCGGCTTTATTAACAATCAAAACCCAAGCAGCTTTGTACCGCTTTCTTCAAGAGCGGTTCTTTTTTTATTTGCGCCGTCCTCGGTTGTACCGACAGATCCGATATAAAGTTTAATCTTAGGCTCTGTACCCGAGGGGCGGACTATAAGCGAGCTGCCGTCAGCCATGTAATAGCAGAGAACGTTGGAAACGGGCAGCGTGATTTTACTTTCGGTGCCGTTTTCAAGGTTGCGGCTTACCGATTTTTCGTAATCGTCCGCTCTTACAACCTTTTCGCCCGCTATCTCTGCGGGAGTATCTCTTCGCAGGGTATCCATTATTTCCGCAATGCGCTTCATGCCGCTTTCACCCTCGCAGGTAAAGCTCTTTTGCGAGCAGAAATAATAGCCGTATTTCTTATAAAGCCCGTCTAAAACATCGGTAAGCAGAAGCCCCTTTGCTTTATAGAAAGCCACCATTTCGCAAATAAGCATTGAGGCGATAACCGCGTCCTTATCGCGCACATAGGTGCCGCCCAAGTAGCCGTAGCTTTCTTCAAAGCCGAATACAAAGCGGTTTTCTTCGCCCTTTTCTTCAAGATGGGTTATCTGCTCGCCTATAAACTTAAAGCCGGTCAGAACATCGCGCAGCTCGCAGCCGTAGTCGGCGGCAATTTTTCTGCAAAGCTCGGTTGTAACAATGGTTTTAACCGCAATCGGTTTTTCGGGCAAAGTGCCGTTTGCCTTGCGGCGGGAAAGCACGAAATCAAGCAACAGCGCGCCCACGTCGTTACCCGAAAGCAGTTTATAATCGTCGCCCGTGTTTACTGCAATGCCCACGCGGTCGCAATCAGGGTCGGTCGCAAGCAGCAGGTCTGGCTTTACGGTTTCGGCAAGTTTTAAAGCGCACTCAAAAGCCTGGCGAATTTCGGGGTTGGGGTAGGGGGCGGTGGGGAAATTGCCGTTAGGCATTTCCTGCTCGGGAACTACCGTTACGTTTTCAACGCCGATTTTGCGGAGAATACTTCTTACGGGTTTGTTTCCGCTGCCGTGCAGGGGTGTGTATATAACTTTGAGCGACTTAACGTCCGCCTCTGGCGCTACGCGGCAGGCAAGAACGCAGTTTAAGTAATCTTCAATAACGCCGTCGCCTATAAACTCAATATTTCCGTTTTTAACGGCGGTATCAAAATCAACCGTTTTAACCTCGTCGAAAATATCCACCTTATTCATAATGGAAAGCACATAATCTGCGGCTTCAAGACCCAACTGGCAGCCGTCGGGGCCGTATGCCTTATAGCCGTTGTATTTTGCGGGGTTATGGCTTGCGGTTACAACCACGCCCGCGTCGCACCCAAGCCTGCGCACGGCGTATGAAAGCATGGGGGTGGGCATAAGCTCCTTATATATATAAACCTTTATGCCGTTTGCCGCAAAGACGGAAGCCGCGGTGCGCGCGAAAAGCTCGCTTTTAATGCGGCTGTCGTAAGCAACGGCAATTTTACCGTTCTGCTTTACCGAATTTACATACGCCGCAAGCCCCTGCGACGCCTTACCGACGGTATATATATTCATTCGGTTGGTGCCCGCGCCTATAACGCCGCGAAGTCCGCCCGTGCCGAATTCAAGATCTTTATAAAATGCGTCGGATATTGCCGCCTCATCATCCTTAATAGAGTCAAGCTCTTTTACAAGGTCGGGGTCGCCGACTGCCTTTTCACACCACAACTGATATTTTTCGTTGACCATATGGCACACTCCTTATAAATTCTCTAACGATATTATAGCAAATTTTTCATACGATAACAAGTGAAAAGAGAATTTTTTCTTGAAAATATAAAAAAATAGAATTTGCGGAGTAAAATTAAAAGGCTCCCTTGTGTAAAGGGTGCGGGTGTCCGGTGGACACCTCTGCGAAGCA
>URGH01000043.1 GCA_900547305.1 uncultured Oscillospiraceae bacterium
CTCGGCAGCTGCGGCGATGTATGGTCGGCGCAAAACGAGGTAGTGTCCTCGGCACTGTATAAGGCAAAGAAAATGCGTGACTTTGAGTTGAAGGTGCGCATGATAAATGTTGATGAAAACTGGGCGGTTTTACCGCGTGTGATATTCGGGGTACAAGACCCGACCGCTTGGATAAACACAAGCGGCGGCGGATATACGGTAGGACTTTATAACGAGGGTAACAGTTATTTTAACGGGCTTTTCAACGGTGAATTTACTCGAAAAGAAGATTTATCAAATTACAATGCGCAAGGAAAGTTTAAAAAACTTTGGGACGCATGGTACAATCTAACAGTGCGTGTTCAGGGTGAAAAGGTTACGGTTACCGTTGAGGAGGACTGGTGCGAGCCGTATTCGTATGAATACGATTTAGGTGCTCTCGGCGCCGAATACAGAGGCGGATATATCGGTTTTGCTTTCGGTACGGGTGTGAGCAAAATTTACTCAATGACAGTAACCGATTTGGGCGGTAAGGTATTAAATGACATTTCTTATAATTTTACAAGCGCCGATAATGCCGATGAAATTTTCGATGTGTACTGCGGTACGGACGCAAAAAACAGCGGTTTGTATAAAACTGCGTTCGGCACCCGCTTTACTTTGGCTGACGGTATTGCTACGCATATATTCGATACTTCCGTTATTTCCGATTATTTCGGGCAGCAGGATGATTATATAACGACCGCACTTTTAAAAAACAGCGAATACCGTAATTTTGAAATGCAGGTAAATTGCAGCGGCAAGGAAAACAATGTGGGCTATTACTGGCCAATGCTTGTGTTCGGCGTGCAAAACCCGACGTGTTGGGTGGGCGCTCGGCAGGGCGGCTATGCAACCGGGGTATACAACGAGGGAAGAACCTTTCTTAAAGGCGTTGTAAACGGAGATTATGTTGTTCAGTCCGACCCGATTAAACACAAAGACGCCGAAAGCGGATATTTTGAGGCCGCGTGGTATCCGTATACGCTTAAAATCAGGGTTACGGGTCACAAGGCGACGGTTACGGTAATACCGCTGTATGAATGGGGAAAGAAATTTTCTTATTCATATGATTTGGGCAACGGCTATAAGGGCGGGTATGTCGGCTTTGCTTCAACAGGTCAAAACTGCCGTTTCTGGAATTTTAAAATTACCGATCTCGGCGGCGAAACCATTTCCGATGTGTATTCCGACCTTACAAATATTGAGCAGGCCTCCGCGCTGTTTAATGTATATAAAGGTGAAAACATATCTTCTGTGGCTGAAACGGATATGAGCAGCGCGTTTTATGCGACTCAGGCGGGAATTGCCGCAGCGGATGCGTCTGTTGTTACAGCACTTTATAACGGGCACAAATATCGCAGCTTTGAAATGCAGGTGACCTGCAAAAACAGCGGCGGAGCAGATAATGTTTATCCGACGGTTCTATTCGGAGTTAACAACCCTTATAACTCCCTTGAAACGGGCTTCGGCATAGCTGTATATAAAAACGGTAAAATAGGCTTATGCGGCAGGAAAACCGAAATTTCGGACGGGAACGGCGCAATTCCCGCCTTATATTCGGGCGAGTTTATTATAAGAGTGCGAATAGAGGGGTATAAAGCCGCAGTAACCGTAATTCCGAAAAATTCGGGCGGAGCATGCGTTAAAGCTCAGTTTTATTTAGGGAAAAATTACAGGCAAGGCTTTGTGGGATTTGCGGCGAACGGCTCCGGTCTTTCATTTTCCGATTTCAGAGTAAGGGATTTGGGAAACAAGGCGTACTTTGATACTCTTGTCGGAGACCTTAATTATGATGGACGCGTTATGGCGGACGATTTGGTTTTGCTCCGTAAGGGCATTCTTATGCAGCGGCAGGAGTGTCTTAAGCCCGAAAGTGATGTAAATTATGACGGTAAAACCGATATTTTGGATTTGATTTCTCTTAAAAAGTATTATTCTTACAGAAAGTAAATGCTTGTGAGACGGGAAGTATTCGGTGCATTTTGCGTCTTTGAAAGATATGGTGATTTATTATGAAACTACCGAAAAAAATAATATCCTGCGGCGTTGCGGCGTCTCTCATAATATCGGTATTTGCGGCAAAAGGTATACCGGAGAGTAAGAGCGGCGACACACGCTTTACACTCCCCGATACAACAGTGTTAGAGTCGGAAACAAACCGTCACACTATGTATGCTTCCTCGGCCAAGACCGCCGAAAAGATCGGAACGGAGGGCTATGAACTTAAGCTGCAGAATAACCGTTTACAAATATGGTTCAGAGAGAAAACCCATGCAATACGGGTGGAGGATCTCAAAAACGGTCATATATGGGGAACGCTTGAAAGCGACAAGCCTGAGGGTATGAACGCAAAATGGTCCGCAATGGGAAATTCCGTTTGTACCATAGACTATTTTAACGAGGCGCTTTCCGAAAGCCGCATAAGTATTTCCGACCGCTCCGCCGAAACGGAGTACAGCTGGAATAACGATTCGGTAAACTGTAAGGTTTGGTTTCCGAATATAGAAATAGGATTTTCGTTCACACTTACATTGCTTGAAGACGGCTTTAAAATAGAGCTTGATAAGGGCAGCCTTACGGAAACCGGCGATTGTAAGATAAAATCGCTCTATTTTCTCCCGTTTTTGGGAAGTGTGAGAGAAAACGCAACCGACGGTTATTTGCTTATTCCCGACGGCCCCGGGGCATTGATACGGTTCGGCAACAAGGGCGATTATGTCAGCGGGTATGACGATAAGGTGTACGGTCTTGATATGGGAATAGATACCCTGAGCAAGGCGAGCGATTTAGAGGCAAGCAGAACCAACGATTACCTGATTGATTCGGAACAAATAACAATGCCGATTTTCGGAATAGCGTATTTATCCCCTAAAAATTCATTTTTGGGAATTATAGAGGACGGATTCAACTCCGCAAATATAATCGCGTCGCCCGCGGGCTTTACAACCGATTATTTCTGGACCACCGCGCGTTTTGATTTCAGGCAGCTTTACGCCGAGTCCACAGGTACTGCCGGCAAGGGAATTTTTACTACCGAGGAAAAACCCAAGAAAATAACGCCTGCCGTGAGATATGTGCTGTTTGCGGGGGATAACGCCGATTACTCCGGAATGGCGACGGCGTACCGCGGGATACTCAAGGAAAACGGTGAGCTTAATACCGAAAGAAAGGATTCGGATATACCGCTGCGGTTGGATGTTGTAGGCTCTGAAATAAAGAAAAATCTTTTTTTCAAGAGTACGGAGGTTTTTACTACCGCAAAACAGGCGGAGGGCTTTTTAACACGGCTTGAAAATAGCGGAATTAAGAATATTACTCTGGCGTTTGAAGGCTGGCAGCGCGGCGGAATAAACGGTTCTAAATACGGGGCGTTGACATTTAATAAAAATGTCGGCAGTAGAAAGGATTTTCAAGCCCTGAACGAGCTTTTAAAGCAAAAGGGCGGGAGATTTTATCTTCAAATAAATCCGATTACGGCAAATAAGGACCAAATAAACGAAAACGAAATGGGAACGGTTACTGCCTCTAACTCGGTTGCAAAGTTTGTGCGTCAGAACGATAATATAATGTATAACGAAAGCTTTCTTGTAAAGCCTTCTAAAGCGGTAAAGACGGTTGAAAAATACCGTAAGAATTACAGCGATTTTTCTTTAAGCATTGAACAGCTCGGAAGTCGGCTTTATTCCGATTTTACACGTTCTTCCGCAATGACCAGGGATGAGTCCGCAAAGGGCTTTTCGGGTCAGATAAAGGATATGGAACAATCGGTCGCATTAAGCCGCGTAAACAGTTATTTATGGAAATATACCGATGAATACTTTGATATTCCCACATCATGCAGCCAGTATCTTTTTGAGACGGATACGGTTCCGTTTTTACAAATTGTTTTAAAGGGCAGTATGGATTATTACGCGCCGTATGCCAATCAGGGCTTTTATACTACCGAGAGCATTCTGAAAATGGCTGAATACGGTTGCTATCCTTCCTTTATGGTTACTGCGTCCGATAACCATTCGCTGACGGATACACCGCTTGAAGATTATTTTTCTCTTAATTTTGAAAACTGGTATCCGCAGATTGAAAAAATATACAACCGGCTGAACGAAGTTTTAAGCATGGCAGAGGGTCAGTACATAGTTGAGCATAAGGCGATAGGTGTAGGCGTATATCGCGTAACCTACAGCGGCGGAACCGTAATATACGTAAATTACGGCTCGCAGCCCTTCACGGACGGGAAGGTTACGGTGGAGGGTCAAAGCTTCTGCGCGGGGGGAAAACAGCAGTGAAAAACAAGTCTAAAGGTAAAATGTTGAATATGAAAACGCGCAGCGCAATTACGGGATACGCATATATAGCTCCGTGGATAGCGGGTTTCCTGCTTTTTACGCTCTACCCGCTTATATTTTCGGTGCGGCTCAGCTTAAATGAAATTAAGCTTGACCCTGCGGGAATGGAAATGCTTTGGCGCGGAAACTATTATTATAATACCGCATGGAATGTTGATACAACATTCAGAATGGATCTCGGAAATACGGTTACAATGATTTTATTTTCAACCCCCGTAATTCTTATATTTTCTTTAATAATAGCTTTGCTGCTGAACAATAAATTTCCGTTAAGAACCTTTTTCAGAGTGATTTTTTTCTTCCCGGTGGTAGTAATGAGCGGACCTGCCATAAGCGAGCTTTTAACGGCGCATTCGCTGAACTTTTCGGAGAGATCCCCCACCGTTTTTGAATTTTTAAAGCTGCTGCCCGCTTTTGCCCAAAAGCCGGTTATGTTCGTGCTTGAAAATCTTGTTTTGATATTGTGGTTTTCGGGCGTTCAAATACTTATATTCCTTGCGGGACTTCAAAAGGTCAGCCCTGATATTT
Source organism: uncultured Oscillospiraceae bacterium (assembly GCA_900547305.1). Taxonomy (GTDB): domain Bacteria; phylum Bacillota; class Clostridia; order Oscillospirales; family Acutalibacteraceae; genus UBA737. The sequence continues at coordinate 4,896 of URGH01000043.1, forward strand.
ACAGCGCCGCCGAAATAGACGGCGCCGGTGCATGGGAAAAATTCTGGAAGATAACGCTGCCGTTTGTCAGCCCTATGATTCTGCTTTGCGCGGTTTATACGGTAATTGACATTGCAAACTATGCAAATAATGCGGTAAATATTAAAATTTCGGGCAGTATTCTTTCAACATCGGGGCTTTACAGTATTTCCGCAGCCATGTCGTGGATATACTTTTTCGCCGTAATAGCAATACTTTTAGGTGTGTATCTTATTTCGCTGTTCGTAAGAGGGAGGTCAAACAGATAATGTCGGTTTTGAAAAGGTCAAGCATTAAAAAATGGCTTATCGGTTCACACGAACGTAAAAGTCCCCTTTCTCTTGCGGTATATTATTCTGTATTGATAGGAATAGGCTTCATTTATGTGTACCCTATACTGTATATGCTTGTAAACAGCTTTATGTCTCCTGCGGATTTGGCTGATCCGTCGATCAGCTGGATTCCGTCCGAGCTGTTTTTCGGTAATTTTAAAAAGGCATTTGCCGCTCTTGATTTTTGGAAAAGTCTTTTAAACTCGCTTATAATGACCGTGCTGCCTATGCTCTTTCAAACTCTTGTTGCGTCTGTTGTCGGGTTTGGGCTTGCAAGATATGAGTTTCCGCTCAAAAAAATGTGGATAGCTCTTATAGTTTCAACCTTTATTTTGCCGTCGCAGATAATGCTTGTTCCGCGGTATGCACTGTTTTACGATTACGGAATTATCAATACGGTTTTTCCGTCGTATCTGCCCGCATTGCTCGGTCAGGGCTTAAAAAGTGCCATTTTCATCTTGGTCTTCTTTATGTTTTTCAAAAGCTATCCGCTCACATATGATGAGGCGGCTGAAATTGACGGAGCGTCATCGTTAAGAATTTATGCAAGCATTGCAATGCCGATGTCGCGCTCGGCAATTGTTCTGTCAATGCTTTTTTCGGGTGTATGGTATTGGAACGAAACTACCCAGGCAAGTATGTACTTTGCGGACGCGATTCCCACATTGCCCGTTCAGTTAAGCAATTTTACGGCGAGATACGAGGCAATTTTCGGCAAGGATGACGCCGTAAATACAGTCTCAAGGCTTAATCAGGCAACATCTCTTGCGGGAACTTTGCTTTCAATTTTGCCTATTTTGATTTTGTATATATGCTTACAGAAGCAGTTTGTGGAAAGTATTGACAGAACCGGTATTGCCGGCGAATGATATAGGGGTGACACCGATGAAAACAAATCAGTTCGGCGTTGAGATAAAAGAGGTCGAATGGTATTCTGCGGAATATTTTTTAAAAGCGGAGCTTGAAGATAAAAGGGCGGTTCTTTACTGCACGGGTCAAAAGGGTGAGATAAAGCTGTTTTTAAGCTTTCCCGCAGGCGGCGGAGTAAGGCTTTGCAGTGAAAACGCGGGGTATTTTGAGCCGAATGACCTGAAAGAGATCGCGGCGATGTATTCCGATGATAAAATACGGCTTTCGGACGGCAGCGGAACTTCGGTTTATATAAATAACGGCAAAAGCGCGTTACATATTGAAATTACCGTTGAGGCGTTACGAAAAAGGCTTTTAATCGAGGGTTCGCAGATAATGTTCGGATATGACGGGGAAAGTCTGTGTAAAGCGGCATACAGCAGTTTCCTTGCAGAGAATGAGGGCATATACGGCTTTGGGGAGCGCTTTAATACCCTTAACCATAGGGGCACGCAGTTTTCTTTGTGGAATGCCGACTGCTGGAGCAAGGGCGTTGCGGCTTATAAAAATATGCCGATTTTTCACAGCACCGCAGGATATATGATGTTTTTTAACTCTTTTTACAACTGCGAGGCGGATATAGGAAAAACCGATCCCGATAAAATGCTTTTGGAATTTGAAGGCCCTAAATGGGACGCGTATTTCTTCCTTGGCACCCCGGCGGAAAATATACGTGTGTATACCGAGCTTACCGGCAAGCCGATACTGCCGCCCAAATGGGCACTGAGGTATTGGGCGGGCGGCGCTTATCAGGTGTGGGATGAAAAATCGGGTCCGGAAAATTACCTTGAAGCATTGGAGGAAACTCTGCGTAAATATGCCGAAATGGGTATGCCGGATATTGCCGCCCTGGGCGGCGAGGGCAAGCCGATGAACAACGAGCCCGCCTATGAAATTCTTAAAAAGACGGGCACCAGAATGATCGGCTGGAATCACCCCTCGCTGTTTATAAGTGAAATGGCGGAGCTGCTCGGTACGGATGAGCTTCGGGAAATTCCGTATTTTATGGATCCCGACGACCGCACAAAGCAGGCGGGGCGCGAGGTAATAGATTTTGCTCACCCGAACGCGGTAAAGGTAGTTTCCGCTTTTTTCAGAAAGCTTTGGGATTGGGGACTTAAAGGCTGTATGGTCGATTACGGAGAAATACTGCCTGTTAAAAGTCTTTCATCCAACGGTATGACGGGCGAAGAAATGCACAACGGCGTTTCATACTGGTATAACAAAGCGTATCATGATGCATGGTACGGTGAAATGGGTGATGATTGCATACTGTTTTCGCGCAGCGGGTGCGCAGGCTGCCAAAAGTGGGTAGGAAATTTCGGCGGCGATCAGGCTTCAAGCTTTGAGGGTCTTAATCAGGCAATCAACGGTATGCTTAACCTTACCTCATGCGGATTTTCCGTTTGGGGAACGGATATAGGCGGCTACGGCGGTCCGCCTACGCCCGAGGTGTATATAAGATGGCTTCAATTCGGAGCGTTTAACCCGCTTATGCGCGCCCACGGCGCGGGGCTTGACCGCGACCCGTGGACCTACGGTGATACGGCGATTCGGGTCTTTTGCAAAATGTATTGGATACGCGAAAATTTACTTGACTGCATTTATTCATCTGCCGTGCGTGCGCACACAGAGGGTGTTCCCGCGGTGATGAATATGGCGGCGGCATTTCCCGAAGAGGGTATTATGCCGGATGTCAACGGTCAGTATATGTTCTGTGATATGCTGCTTGTTTGCCCCGTGCTTGAAGAGGGCGCGAATAAAAAGGAAATAGTTTTCCCGAGCGGCAGCTGGTACGGTCTGTTCGGCGGCGAAAGGGTGTCGGGCGGCGTTACCGAAACCGTTTCAGCCGAAATTGAAGACATACCCGTATACATAAGGGCGGGCAGCGTTATTCCGATACGCCTCGGCGAAAGCGGAGAGCTTGCAGAGCCTGTATATTCGGGCAGCTGTACACCGGCGCTGCTTATAACTCCGCCCGATATTTCATCAGAGGGTGTGATTTACTCGGAAAACACGGTGAAAAACGCATATTGCCTTAAAGCCGAAGAAGGCGGCTGCGAATTACATTGGGAGCGGCAGGCTGCATACCGTAAGCTTATTTTATACGCAGACGCCCGAAAGGTTCATATAACCGTTGATGGGAAAGTTGTGGATAAAAAATATATTCGGTCCGATGTATGCGGCAGAGTAATTGCGGATATTCCCGCCGAAAGCTGGAAAACGGCACGGATCGGTTTTATTTAATTGGAGGAACGCATAATGAAGGTAAATATATTGAAAAGGCTTGCAGCTCTTTTTTGCTCGCTTTTATTTATTGTATTGATTCCCTTTTCCGCTTCGGCACAGGTATATCCGTCTACCATTAAGGTGAAATGGTATTATCCCGAAAGCATTTTGAGGGTGGAAAAGAACGAGGAATCTCTTGTGCTGCATGTTTCTGTTAACGGCAGTGAGCAAAAGCTGACTCTGGTTTTCCCGTCCTTCGGCGGTTTTCGGCTTTACGGTGAGTCGGAAGGCTTTTTCACTCCTGAAAAGCTCAATAAAATCGAATACGAGGAGATATCGGAAAAAGAGCTTTCAATGAAGGCTCAGGACGGAACTCGGGTTTTGCTTGATACCTCCGCCGAAAAATGGAAGATTGATATTTTTAATAATATGAATAATCAGGTTGCGCGTTTTGCGGCGGATCAAATTTGGTTCGGCTACCAAAACGGCGTGCTTAAAAAGGTTAAGCTTGAGTGCGGAATAAGCGAGGGAGAGAGTCTTTACGGCTTGGGCGAGCGTTTTGAAGCCTTTAATCAGCTCGGAATTAAAACGGTGCTGTGGAATCAGGACTCATGGAGCGAGGACGGAACATCCTATAAAAATATTCCGATTTTGCACAGCTCTGTAGGATATATGCTGTTTTTCAATTCGGCTTACAGTGCCGTTGCGGACATAGGCGTTACCGATAAGCGCAAGTATTCGCTTGATTTCAACGGTCCTAAATTTGATATGTATTTTTGGACCGGCTCTCCGCTTGAAAATATAGCGTCATATACCTCGCTTACGGGAACTCCGTTGCTTTCGCCTAAGTGGGCATACCGTTATTGGGCGGGCGCTTCGGGGCAGACATGGGAATCCGACGGTACGGAAAATGTTCTGGGTAAGCTTACCGAGTCTCTGTCCGGATATAAAAAGCTCGGAATAACCGATATAGCGGCGCTTTACGGCGAGGGAGAGCTTTCCTACAATATTCAGTCCTATAATAAGCTTTTATCAACAAATACAAGAATGCTTGCATGGACTACTCCGTTCCAAAGCCGTGCCGATATGAGCTATTGGATACCGAGTCTCAGCACGCTGTTTTCGGATTACGAGCTGCCCTGTTTCAGGGACGCGCTGAATCCTTGGACATATGCCGTTCAGCCGAGCACGGGAACAATGGATTATTCGCACCCGAACGCGCTTGCGGTTCAGCGCGAAAGGTGGAAAAAGTATCTTGACTGGGGCTTGAAAGGGCTTATGGTGGATTACGGCGAATACATTCCGGAAAGCGTGCTTGCTTACAACGGTATGACAGGTGCTGAGTTCCATAATTTTTCAAGCTACTACTATTCTAAAGTAAACAATCAGGTGTTTTCCGAAAAATACGGTGATGACTTTGTACTCTTCGCGCGTAATGCCACCCAGGGCTCTCAGGTTTGGGCAGGCAATTTCAGCGGCGACCAAAAGGGCACGTTTGACGGAATGAAACGAGCGGTAAACGCAATGCTTACGCTTACTGCGTGTGGATTTTCAAACTGGGGCTCGGATATAGGCGGCTACGGCGCAACGGAAAACAGCGAAATATATACGCGCTGGCTGCAATTCGGTACATTCAGCCCGTATATGCGCCTGCACGGGCAGGGTGAGCAGGATCCGTGGCATTGGGGTGATGTTGCAGCGAACACCTTTGTTTCTCATTATTGGCTGCGTGAAAACCTGCTTAATAAGATTTACAGCAGCGCGATAATAGCCAACAAAACAGGCTCGCCCGTTTCTAAATCCATGGCGCTTTCATTCCCCGGCAACAGCAAGCTTTTAAACAGCGAAAGCGAGTATATGTTCTGCGATGATCTGCTTGTCTGCCCGATTACGGATTATCTGTACCATACAAAGGTGACGCTGCCAAAAGGAAATTGGTTTGATCTGTGGACCGGCAGACTGTATAAGGGCGGCAGTGAATATGATGTTGACGCTCCCCTTAACCTTACGCCGGTATTTATAAGGAGCGGCTCGGTAATTCCCGTTACCGTTTCGGGCAAAACCCTTTCTCTTACGGATAAAATAGAGTCGGATTCGGCGGTTGAGGCGCTTGTTGTAATCGCTCCGAACGGGAAGAGACGGGAGGAGTATTGGAGCGATAAAAATACAAGGACCGTGTATACTTCTTCAGCCGACGGAAATACGTTTACCGTTTCGGCAGACCGCGCTTCAAAGGAAAAGGTTATACTGGCTTATGGTATAAACGCGAGCGAAGTAAAGGTGGACGGCAAAGCGCTTGAAAAGCTTGACCATATGCCGGAATCCGATGAAAGCGGATATTATGTTGACAGCTATACAAAAACCGTCATTCGCGTGCCCGCTTCCGATTGGAACAGTATTTCTATTACCTTGGGCGGCTTGCTTTCAAAAAATTTGGCGGAGAATAAAAAAATAACGACTCATTCGTTCAGGGCGTCCGATACAAAGCCTGAAAATATTGTTGACGGTAAAAAGGATACGCAATGGACCGTTACAAAGCTTGACGAAGCATTTTTCTCCGTTGACTTAGGAAAAGAGGAAACAATCGACCGCGTGGAGGTTAAATGGGTGAATAATTCGGGCTACGGCAAGAATTATACCGTTTCGGTATCAAAAGACGGGGATGAGTGGCAGGAAGTGTCGGCGGTTACGGATTCCGACGGTATGGTGGATATACTGCGCTTTGACCCTGTAAACGCGCGATATGTAAAGGTTTCGGATATTACGGCAGGCGGCGGGAAAACGGTCACTGTTTATGATTTCGGGGTGTATCGCTCGGCATATGCCTCAACCGACGGCACAGACAGCGGCGAACGGATAGATATGTCGGAAACCGACGATGACGAAACCGTTCCGGAGACCAAAAAGAGTATTATAAGAAAAAAGCGCAAGGTGGTAAGAAAAGGCAGTCCCGATATGTATTACGAATATATAGAAACGTGGGTAATCGTTCTCGGAGTTGTCGGCGGAGTGCTTTTAATTGCGGGCGCGGTAGCTGCAATAATACTTATAAAGAAAAAACGCGGAAAAAAGGTTAAAACGGAAAAGGAATAAAACCGAGGGGAGAATGTTTTTTTGAAGAACGTTAAAATTTTATTTCAGGGCGACAGCGTGACCGATGAGGAGCGCGACAGAAACGACCCGCATCACTTGGGAAAAGGTTATGCCAAATTTGCGGCACAAAGACTTAAAGAGGTATTCCCGCAAAAACAGCTTGAATTTCTTAATTTAGGTATTTCAGGCAATAAAAGCGGGGATCTGCTTGAAAGATGGGAAAAAGATTGCATTGCCGTTCAACCGGATATTGTATGCCTTATGATAGGCATTAACGATGTTTGGCACAGTTATGCACACGGTATTGATATAACAACCGAAGAGTATTCGGAGAATTGCCGCCGCATGCTTGAAGCACTTAAAAGCAAAACAAAGGCAGGCCTTGTTGTTATGGAGCCGTTTTTGCTTGATAATCCCGAAAAACCGTTCAGAGAAAAGCTTGACCCCGATATAGACGCAATAAGGGTGCTTTCGCGCGAATATGCGGATATACTTGTTCCGCTTGACGGAATGATGACAGCCGCGGCAATAGAATACCGTGACGAAGATCTGACGTTTGACGGCGTTCATCCCAAAGAGGCGGGCGCAAGGCTTATCGGTATTTGGGCATCCGAGGCTATAGGGAAAGTAATTGATAAATATGGCTTTTGATAACGCATTTAAGCTTTTTGAAGAATATTCGTCAAATACCGTTGCGGGAACGAATAATAACTTTATTTTAAAGGGCAGTTTTGAAAATAAAACCTCGGCAATTTATTATAAGGTTCAAAAACACGGAAAATCAACTTACAGATTTTGCTTTTCAAACTGTGTTGACAGCACATACGGCGACGGAACTCAATGTCAGGCAAATTGCCTTGGCGGCAGTTGGCGGATAGTTTCCGCTTTTGCGGGCGACGGCGGCGCTTACGGCGATCCGCATATGACGGAAAAACTTGTACCTTTAAGTTTTTCTGGCAGTACGAAAAAGGATGTGCTGCCGGGAGAAATTTTTTGGAGCGATGAAACAGAGCTTGAAATTCCGAAAAATCATTATTTATGCTTCAAAATTACCTTCAGCGGCAGTGAGATACCTTTTACACCCGATAAAATTATACCCGCATTTTCTCTGGACGAAAACGGTTTTAAAGAGGATAAAGAATTTCCGCAGCCGATTTTTGTGGGTATAAGGGTCAGCAAAAGCAAAAAAGTTGTATTTATCGGCGATTCCATTACCCAAGGCCTCGGCACAACGCCCGATAAATATGAGTTTTGGGCGGCAAGACTTTCAGAGCGGCTGGGAAAAAATTTCAGCTTTTGGAATTTGGGGCTCGGCTGCGGGCATGCGTATGACGCAGTAACCGACGGCAGTTGGCTGAAAAAGGCAAAGACGGGCGATACGGTTTTTGTTTGTTTCGGAGTTAACGATATAAATATGCACCGTTCCGTTACGGGTATCTGTAATGATACGGAGCGTATTGTGTATCTTTTAAAATCGGCCGGCTGCAAGGTTATACTGCTTTCCGTACCGCCGTTTGATATGGTGGGAGAGGATAAGGAAAAATGGTATGCCGTGAACGATTTTCTGCGTAATACCGTATCAAAAAATGCAGACGGTTTTTTCGATGTTTCCGATATCATCGGAAAACCGTCGCCGAGAAGGCATATGTCGCTTTACGGACCTCACCCGGACGGTAACGGCGGAAAAGCCTTGGGTGACGCGCTATATGCGGCGTTCGGAAAATTGCTTTAGGCTGTTGTAAATATTTTCAGCGCTTTCAATGTGTGTAAGGAGTAAATTTTAATGAAAACAAATAACGAAATAAGAAAAGTCGTTGAGTCCATGAGCCTTGATGAGCTTTGCGGGCAGGTTTTGAACATTGATCTGGCAAGCCCCGATTTTGAAATATCCGAGTATGACGGAATATTTAAAGAAATGCACTTGGGTTCGGTATATACCGCACCGGTAAGCCCGCTTTGCAAGGGCATGAATCAGCTTGAAATGAACAGAACGCTTTGCAAAAGGGCGGGGGAATATGCCCCGATTCCGACAATGGTGCTTACCGACGGTTGGATTGAAAACTTTGACCAGCAAATTACCAAAATGGCGTGGGGAGCAACGGATGACCCCGAGCTTATGGAAGAGTACGCACGGGTTTACGCGCAAATGCTCAGAAAAACGGGAAATCATGTGCTTTTGGGACCCGTGGTTGATATAAATTACAATTTTAATAATCCGCTTGTAAATACAAGGGCAATGTCGGACAGTGCCGACCATGTTATAAAAATGGCGGGCGCTTTTGTGCGCGGGCTTACATCCGAAAACAGGGTAGTTGCCTGCTGCAAGCACTTCCCCGGAGACGGTATGGACGACCGCAATCAGCACTACTGCACAACCGTTAACAGCAAGGGCAGGCAGGAATGGCTTGAAACTTACGGACGCGTATATAAGGAAATGTTCAAAAACGGCGCTAAAGCGGTTATGTGTGCGCACATCAGTCTTCCGTCATGGCAGAGCGAAGAAGAAATTGACCCGATAACAGGTTATCTTCCGTGCTCGCTCAGTAAAAATCTTATGACCGATCTTTTAAAGAGAAAACTCGGCTTTGACGGGTGTATTATTTCCGACGCCATGAATATGGTGGGAGCGGTTGCGGTTTGTAAACGCGAGGAACTCGGTGTGCGTTTTATAAATGCGGGCGGAGATTTAATGCTCTTTTCCAAGCCCGAGGATTACAGGGCAATAAGAAAGGCTGCGGAAGACGGAGTTATACCGACAGAGCGGTTGAGAGACGCCGCAGAACGGGTTTTAAGACTTAAAAACAGCGTAGGTCTACTGGATGACGAACAGTCCGACGACGCAAAAATAAGCCTGAGCGGCGACCCGCAGGATTATATAGATAAGGCGGTTGCAAAATCCTTTAGAATTGAGCGCAACTTTGATAAGCTTATCCCGTTGAAATTAAACCGTGGGGACAGAATATTGCTTTTGAACCTTATATCCACATCCTCGAACAATAACGACGCAAATATTGACGAGCCGCTGAGAAAAGAGCTTGAAGACCGCGGATTTAAGGTTGATCGAAAAAACATACCGTTTATTCATACGGAGCTTAAAGGCATAGAGGAAAATTACGATTGCGTGCTGGTAAACAGTTTTATTGACGTTTCACACAGCAATGCCGGCTCGCTGCGCTGCGGCAGCGACCATATGGGGCCGTTTTGGGACGGGTTGGGACTTTCACACCCGAAATTTATATTTACTTCCTTCGGCGACCCGTATAAGCTTTATGAATTTCCGTTTTTACACACCTACATAAACGCTTTTTCATGCGGTGAAAAAACGCAGAAATATTTTGTTAAGGTGCTGCTCGGGGAAGAAAAAGCGCTCGGTAAAAATCCCGTTGAGCTGAAGGGCTTTTTTGAAAGGGAAGTTTAACACGCAAGGCAATACTGCAAGGGAGAGCAACATATGAAAACATATGACAGAAAAAACGGCTTTTTGGGCGTGCATTTTGACTTTCACGCCTCAAGAGATAACAGGCACATAGGAAAAAGCTTCACCGAAAAAACGGTGCAGGATGTTATTGACATGCTGCATCCCGATTATATTCAGTGCGATACAAAGGGAGCTTACGGCATTGCAAGCTACCCTACAAAACTTGAAAATCGCGCACCCGAAATAGATAAGGATATACTTAAGATCTGGCGTAAGGTCACAAAGGAAAACGGCGTGGGTCTTTTTGCACATCATGCCGCAATGGATGATAGAGACGCGGCGGAGAGACATCCCGATTGGGCGCTTATGCGGGCTGACGGATCTCTTGATCCGCGCTTGCTTAACGTTCCGGGTGATTACATAGAAAAAAGGCTCATTCCGCAGCTTTTGGAGCTTGCGGGGGATTATGAGCTTGACGGCGCATGGATGGACGGTTCGGGATTTAATATTGAGCCTAATTACAGACCCGAAATACTTGCAAGGTTTACCGAAAAAACCGGTATAACCGAAATTCCGAAAAACGAAAACGACCCGCATTATGCCGAGTTTTTGCAGTTCTTCCGTGATGAATATGCCGAAACCAGGCGCCATTACATCAATGCGGTACATGAAAAATATCCCGACTTCCAAATATGCTGCAATTGGGATTATACCTCTTACGATTCGGAAAAGGTTGATTCCGACATTTCGTTTATTTCGGCAGATATATGGGGTATGACAACATTTAATATTCTCAGAATGGAATGCCGCTTTATTTCCGCACAGAAAAAGCCGTGGGATCTTATGCTGTGGTGCGATGCCGCCAAATACGCCGGTGGATTTGTCAATTGCCTGAAGCCTTCCGTTCAGCTTATGCACGAGGCTTCCCAGATAATGATGCACGGCGGCGGGGTGGAGCTGTATATGCTTCAGGAACCGGACGGCGGTGTGGATATTAAAAAGCTTGATAAATTTAAAGAAACCTTTGATTATTGCCGTAAATACAGAGAATATCTTTTCGGCAGCGAATCGCTCTCTCAAATTGCCGTGCTGTTTGACGGGAAAACGGCAATGAAGATGAATAACAAAGCATACGGATTTTTCGAGGGCTCGCTGCTAGACGGTATTAACGGTATTCTGCAATGCTTTGCGGATTCGCAGCAATCGGTTGACGTTATAGGAGAGTGGGAGCTTGATAACCCCGCTTTGCGGTATAAGCTGATAGTTGTTCCCGAATGGTCGGAACTCAGCTGCAAGGATAAATTGCTCGCATTTGCCGAAAACGGCGGCAGCCTGCTTATTATCGGCAGCGACGCAACAAAGCTTTTTGAAAAAGAACTCGGCGTCAGCATTACCGATACGGTTAAACAGAAGAGAGTATTTATAGGCGATAAGTACGATTATTGCTCATTCGGTGAATTGAGCGATATAAACGAGGTTAAGGTGTTAACTGCTGTTGCTGCGGAAAACGCATTTTTAAACAGCGATTTTTCTGATATTCATACAGCGCTTACTGTAAACGGGCTCGGGAAAGGCAAAATTGCCGGCATTTATTTTGATATTGGGCAGCAATATATAAACGGAAGAACCGCAGGCGCTTGCGATTTTGTTAAGCGCACCGTCTCAAAGCTTTTGCAAAAGCCGGAACTGACCGTTATCGGCAGCCGCAATGTTGAAGTTGCCCTGCGCAGAAACTGCGGTAAAAAAGAGGTGGTTCTGCTTAACTGCTCCGGACCGCACAGCGACCCGAATACTTTTACATACGATGAGCTTTTGCCGATTTGCGACATTACCGTAAAGGTTAAAACCGAAAACAAACCCGAAAAGGTTGTCCGACAGCCGGAAAATCTGCAGCTTGATTTTGAATGGGACGGCGAATATACTGCGGTGAAACTTGAAAAGCTCGAAATAATGAGCGTTATCACACTTGATTGAAGGAAATAAATTTACTGTATGAAAAAGCTTTATATGATAGGAAATACTCATTTTGATCCGGTGTGGTTATGGAGATGGGACGAGGCATTGGCTTCAATACGCTCCACATTTCGCTCCGCGCTTGACAGAATGAACGAAAATCCCGATTTTATTTACAGCTTCTGTACTCCCGCCGTATTCGAATGGATAGAAAAAACCGATATAAAACTTTTTGAAGAAATTAAAAAACGTGTAAAGGAAGGTCGCTGGGAATTGTGCGAGGGCTGGTGGGTGCAAGCCGACTGCAACGCACCCTGCGGCGAAAGCTATATCAGACAGGGTCTTTATGCCCGGGAGTATTTGAAAACGCATTTCGGAAAAACGAGCGACACGGTATTCAATATCGATTCCTTCGGTCATAATATGCAGCTTCCGCAAATTCTGCGGGGGTGCGGTTTCCGAAATTATGTTTTTTGGCGACCGAACGAAGCACATAAGGAATTGCCGAAACCGCTGTTTGACTGGGTGGGATTGGACGGCTCTTCCGTTCGCTGCTATAGGCTCGGGGGAAAGGGCGGCGAGATTTTTGTAAAAGATATTGAAAAAGAAACTTTCGGTAAAATTTTCAGCGAAAATACGGAGGATAACCTTATGGTCGTCTTCGGCGTTACAGATCACGGCGGCGCGCCCACTAAGCAGCAAATGTCGGTAATAAACAGATTATCCGCAGAATGTAAGGATTATGATGTTTCGTATGGCACGGTAAGCGGATTTTTCAGAGATGTAAATCCTGAAATTTCGGTCTGCGATGAGCTGCAGACAAGGTATTTGGGACCGTACTGTAATTATACTCCCGTTAAGCAGGATAACCGCCGTGCCGAAACGGCGCTGCTTAACTGTGAGGCGGCAAGCGTAATAGCTTATAATCTTATAGGCCGTGAATATCCGCAGGCGGAAATAAAGCAGTGCTGGAAGGATGTTATGTTCAATCAATTTCATGACATTCTCGGCGGCACCTGCATACCTTCCGCTTATAGAGACGCAAAAGACCTGCACGGCAGAGCAATACAGACCGCCGCAGAGCATATGCACTATGCGCTGCAAAGTATTACAAATATGATAGCAATGCCTGGTAAAAACCCTGATAACGCTTGGAATTTGGCGGTATGGAATCTCAACGGCTTTCCCATTGATGCGCCGATTGAAGCGGAGGTTCAATGGGCATGGGAGTTTCCTTGGTATAACGGCGGCATAACCCTGACAGACGCCGACGGCACAGATTATCCCGCGCAGATCATTACCGAGGAATGCGTTGTTCCGTCGTTCCGTTCTCGCTTTGTATTCCGTGCGGAAATTCCGGCGGGCGGATATAAATGTTTTATCGTTCGGCAAACCGAAAAAAGCGGAGCTTCTTTTCGCCGCTTTAAGCTTGGTAAGGCAGCATACGGCGGTTTTGATTTAATTGATACACAAAGCGACAAAACATTAAAAGGAATTTTTTTACCGTATGCCCGTGTTGATGAGTGCGACACATGGGGCTTCAACAAAACGGTTTTAGAAACAGAGCGTCAAGAGCTTTCGTTAAAATCTTTCGGAGTAATTGAGGACGGTTTGTTCCGCACCGCTTATAAAGCGGTTTACGCATACAATAAATCCACGCTTACGCTGCTATTCAGGGTATATGATGACAGGGTACTGTGCGAATACCGCTGCCTTTGGAATGAGGAACGGCGAACGCTGAAATTGGGATTTAACAGCGGTAGCTGCGTATCTTCAATTCCGTTCGGATTTATTCGGCGCGAGATATCCGAATACGAAATGCCTATGGCACAGTGGATAGAGGGCGACGGCTTTTCTTTAGGTACTTCATCGGCTTTTTCGTATGATTATGACGGCAAACAAATAGGAATTACACTGTTGCGCAACGCGTTGTTCGGGGACTTGCGCAGCGCGCCGCTTGATACAAGCCGCGAATATACATATATGGGACAGGGCGAAACCACAGGTGTGATCCAAATGTGTTTTGATAACGGTAAACACGCCGCCGCTGCCCTTAACAATCCGCCCGTTATAATTGCCGAGGCTAACCACGGCGGCATATTTCCTCCGCAAAAAAGCTTTTTTAAATGCGACGGCGCGTATCTTTCGGCGGTAAAAAAATCCGAGCGAAACGGCGATACGATACTTCGCGTTGTTGAGGAGAACGGGGAGAATACCGTGGCTGGGGTCTCAATAGGAGACTGTAAGTTTTCTGTTCCGTTAAAGCCGTTTGAAATTCGTACAATAACGTTTGACGGCAGTAAAATTCATAAGGTAAATATGCTTGAAGAGCAGTAAAAAGTATTGTTTGGAAAGGCAGATCAATAACTATGATAAAACCGGGGAATTTCGGGAAAAATGTCCCTGCGGATAATAGACGGGGAGATTTTGATTTCGGGAACGAGCAGATTTTATATCTTAAAAGATCGGTGGATATTTTATTCATCGGCGACAGTATTACGCAATTGTGGGATCATTATGCATATTTCGGCACGAAATGCTATATTGTAAACCGCGGCATAGGCGGGGACAGCTCGGAATATATGTGCAAACGTTTTGATGCCGATTGCATACAGCTGCACCCGAAAAAGGCGGTTATGATGATAGGAACAAATGATATTTCGCGTACTGATTATGATTTTTGGTGGCGGAAAGACGGCGAAGCGGAGGAAACGGTACTTGCGGATTATAAAGAGAATGTGTCCGAGATGGTTAAAAAAAGCAACGATGCGGGAATAGAGCTTTTGATCTGCTCTGTACCGCCATCCGATATAGCGCCGCCGCAGGATAAAGAAAAACGCTGCCGTATGGCAGCGGAAATGAATGCGTTTTTAAAAAGCCTCGGGAAAGAATACATAGACTTTGTACCCGTTCTTTCCGATGACGGAAAGACCTTCAAGGCGGAGTATACACATGACGGAATACACCCGAATGCGGCGGGGTATCTCCAAATGGCAAACGAGATAAAGAAGCATATCGAAATAGTGTAGGGATAAATCGGGTATGCTTTTAAAAACGCATATGATCTGTTCGGAATATACAGTGCGTCGGGCACTGCGGAGAGCCTGAACGACAGCTATGAGTTTACGGTTTTATACGGTGAAATCAAGCTTGAAAGCTTTGTTACGGCACTTGAATCCGTTTCTGCGGTTTTAATAAACGGTAATTCCGTTAATTATAAAACAGATAAAGACGTAATTTCTGTAAACTGCACTTTAAAGGAAAATTATACTTTGAAAATTCTAAGGTAAATGAGGTTGATATTATGTCAGCAAACAGATACATACAGGATTATCCGGTAATAGGTATTCGTCCCACAATCGACGGGCGGCGCGGTGTTTTGGGCGTTCGTGAGTCGCTGGAAGACCAGACCATGAATATGGCGAAAGCCGCCGCAAGGCTTTTCACCGAAAACCTTAAATACTCAAACGGCGAGCCTGTTAAGGTAATTATCGCGGATACCACTATAGGCAGGGTAGCCGAGGCTGCCGCCTGCGCGGATAAGTTCCGCAAGGCGGGCGTGGATATAACCTTAACGGTTACGCCCTGCTGGTGCTACGGCGCTGAGACTATGGATATGGAAAAGGACACAATAAAGGCGGTTTGGGGCTTTAACGGCACCGAAAGACCGGGCGCTGTGTATTTGGCGTCTGTGCTTGCAACCCACGCTCAAAAGGGTCTGCCCGCATTCGGCATTTACGGAAATGATGTATGCGACGCGGACGATACCGAAATCCCCGCAGATGTTAAAGAAAAGCTTCTCCGTTTCGGCAGAGCGGCGGTAGCGGCGGCCACAATGCGCGGCAAGTCGTATTTGCAGATAGGCTCTATAACAATGGGCATAGGCGGCTCTATTATAGACCCGCACTTTATTGAGGATTACCTCGGTATGCGCGTTGAATCGGTAGATGAGGTGGAAATCATCCGCCGAATGACCGAGGGCATTTATGATGAAAAAGAGTATGAAAAAGCTCTTGAATGGTCAAAGAAATACTGCAAGATGGGCTTTGATAAAAACCCAGAAAATCTGCAAAGAACAGACGAAGAGAAAAAAGAGGACTGGGAATTTACCGTTAAGATGTGCGTTATCATAAAAGACCTTATGAACGGTAACAAAAATCTCCCAAAAGGCTGCGAGGAAGAAGCAGTAGGACACAACGCAATAGCCGCGGGCTTTCAGGGTCAGCGCCAGTGGACGGACTTTTACCCGAACTGCGATTTCCCCGAGGCGCTGCTCAATACTTCGTTCGATTGGAACGGAGCGAGAGAGCCGTACATACTTGCAACCGAAAACGATGTTTTAAACGGTCTC
>URGH01000044.1 GCA_900547305.1 uncultured Oscillospiraceae bacterium
GGCAGTTACAACCTCCGCCATATCGGCAGAGCCGGCGTCTATTGCGGCGTCCGCTTTCTTAACGGCAGTTCTCAAAGCGGAACGGTAAGCCTTATTGCGCTCATAATTAGCCCTGCTGACTAACACGCGCTTTTTCGCAGATTTAATATTCGGCATCGTGACACCTCCTAACACATTACTCACAGTACAAATTATAATATCACATTTTAAAAGAAAATGCAACAGTTTTTTTAAAGTTTCTTTTATTTTTTAAAAAACGCCGGTCAGCCCGCGGCTGACCGGCAGAAAAACCGTGTTTAAATTCGGTTTAGCAAACCTCGGCAATATCAAAAATCTTGCCGGGCAGCTCTTCCTTATCGGCTGAAACGGTAAATATAAATTCAACGTCCGAAATAGCGGAAACTCTTTCAAGGAAAGCCGCCAATTTATCAAAATCGCGCTCGCCGATTCTCAAAGTTGCGTCTCCGAAAATGTGTGTAACGTCGTTATTGCCCGCCTTAATTCCGGCTACCATACCGTAGTATTCGCCGTAGCCCGAAATGCCGTAGCTCTCGGCGTCAATAAGACGCGCCTTGTGTGTTACCGAATATGTCAGGGTATCGCCTTTTTCAATGCATACAACGTTGCCGAGGCTTTGTTCAGTAGCGGCATTTACCATATCCACTAATTTTTTGGTTTTACCCGAGCCCTTTTTTCCGATAATGAGTTTAATCATTTATACCAACTCCTTTTATATTTAACTGCCTGCGGCAGCTTTTTTACCCGTTAAGGCGCGCCTCAAGCTCCGCCTTCTGCGCTTCGTAGCCCGGTTTGCCGAGCAGCGCGAACATATTTTTCTTGTAGCTTTCAACACCGGGTTGATCAAACGGATTAACGCCGAGCATATAGCCCGAAATCGCGCACGCTTTTTCAAAGAAGTAAATAAGCCTGCCGAGGTTTTCTTCATCCGGTTTATCAACGTTTATAACGAGGTTCGGCACGCCGCCGTCGGTATGCGCCAAAACCGTGCCCTCAAATGCCTTTGAGTTTACATAGGACATGGTCTTGCCGGCAAGGAAGTTAAGACCGTCGCCGTTATCCGCGTCCTCTTCAATCACAACGTCCTTATCGCTTTCGCCGAAGGTTACAACCGTTTCAAACATTAAGCGGCTGCCGTCCTGTACGAACTGACCCATTGAGTGAAGATCGGTTGAAAATGTAACCGAAGCCGGGAAAAGACCCTTGTTATCCTTGCCCTCGCTCTCGCCGAAAAGCTGCTTGAACCATTCCGCCATCATGGTAAAGCGGGGCTCATAGCTTACAAGCAGCTCAACCGATTTACCCTTGCGGTAAAACGCATTACGGAGAGCCGCATATAAATAGCAGTCGTTTTTATACATATCGGGCTCGTTGTATTCTTTCATAGCCGCCGCAGCGCCTGCCATAAGCGCGTCAATATCCGCTCCCGCAGCCGCAATCGGTAAAAGACCTACCGCCGTAAGAACGGAATATCTGCCGCCAACGTCATCCGGCACTACAAAGCACTCGTAGCCCTTTTCATCGGCTAACTTTTTAAGAGTGCCGCGCGCCTTATCGGTGGTGCAGTAAATTCTCTTTGCGGCTTCTTCCTCGCCGTACTGCTTTTCAAGCAGATCGCGCAGGACTCTGAAAGCCACCGCCGGCTCGGTTGTGGTGCCCGATTTTGAAATAATGTTTACCGAAACGCGCTTGCCCTCGCACAGCTTTACAATATCCGAAAGATATGCGCCGCTTATGCTGTTGCCCGCGAAATAAATTTCGGGATCCTCGCCCTTTAGCTGATTGTAGAACGGTCCCTTTAAGAACTCGATAGCGGCACGTGCGCCGAGGTATGAGCCGCCGATGCCTATAACTATGAGTATATCGGTATCCCTACGAATTTTTGCGGCTGCCGCCTTGATTCTCGCAAATTCCTCTTTGTCGTAATTTACGGGCAGGTCAACCCAACCCAAAAAGTCGTTGCCGAGGCCTGTTTTATCATTTACAAGCCCGTGAGCCGCCGATACCTGAGTTTCAAGACCCTTAATATCGTTTTCTCTGATGAACTGTTTGGCATATGCCGAATTGAATTTAATAGCCATTTTAACCCCTGGATTCTTTAAATTTTGGTTTCCTGTTTATATATTACAATAAATCCCCAACTTTTTCAAGTACGAAAAGCGATATTCATTAAAAGTTTTCATAATTGAAATAATCCTTTTAAAATCTGCCGCAGCGAAAAGCCGAGCGACAGCCTTTCAACGTCCTCCGCCGCCGTTACGGGAATTTCGCCCAGGGTCTCATCCCCCAGCTTTACGGTTACCGTGCCGAGCGCGGCGCCCTTCCTTACGGGGGCGGTTATATTTTCGTTAAAGCTTATTTCCTGCATAATATTTCCCTTTGCGGTTTTAGGCAGCAAAACGCTTAGTTGCTTTTCCGCGCTTATCGCAATTTTCTTTTGCGTTCCTTTAGCTATATCAAGCTCTTTTGTGTCGTCAAGGTCTGCGCTTATAACCGAATAGTTGTAATTTGCAAAGCCGTAATCAAGTAGCTTTTTAGCGCCGTTAAAGCGCTCCTTTGTAGTCTCGCCTGCCATTACCACCGCCACAAGCTCCAGCCCGTTGCGCTCAGCCGTTGCCGAAACGCAGTATTTCGCGGTAGAGGTAGTACCTGTTTTAAGCCCGGTTGTGCCCTCGTAAAACCTTACAAGCTTATTTGTGTTTACAAGCTCGCTTTTGCCGTCTCTCAGGCTATCCATCCAAACGGTGGTGTAATCCTTTATAAGCGGGTGCTTTATAAGCGCAGAGGACATAACCGCAACGTCATAGGCTGATGTTAGGTGCCCATCGGCGTCAAGCCCGGTGCAGTTCATAAAATGGGTGTTTGTCATTCCAAGCTCTGCCGCCCGCTCGTTCATAAGCGCCACAAAGCCCTCCTCACTACCCGCAACCGCCTCGGCA
Organism: uncultured Oscillospiraceae bacterium; assembly: GCA_900547305.1. GTDB lineage: Bacteria > Bacillota > Clostridia > Oscillospirales > Acutalibacteraceae > UBA737. The sequence continues at coordinate 2,958 of URGH01000044.1, forward strand.
AGCGCTGTGCAGGCGTCATTGGCGGACGCTATTACCGAAGCCTTAAGCAAATCGTTCACGGTCATGGTCTCTCCCGGCTCCAGCCATATTTGCGACCCGCCCATAGAGGCGGCGTGCTCGCTTGCGGTAACCACCGTTTCAAGGGATAAATCTCCACGGTCAATAGCCTCCATAACAAGCAGCAGCGACATTATTTTGGTAATGGAAGCCGGCGGCAGCTTTTCATCGGGATTATTTTCATAAAGCACCTGCCCGGTATGCGGCTCCATTAAAACTACTGACTTTGCCTTTATATCCAGCGTTTGCCCTATGGCGGCGTTTACGGGGGTATTATCAAGCGGAACGTTTATATCCGATATATCGCACTCGCTTGATACCGTAACCGCCTTTTGTGCGAAAACAGTCACCGAACACATACATAAAACAGCTAAAAAACACGATATTATTCTTTTCAAAACGGCACACTCTCCTTTAATAGAAGAGTATGCCGTTTTATGGTGCATTATGCCGTCGGATAATGTAAAACCGAGTCGGACAAGCGGGTAGGCTCTCGTCAGCCTAAGATTAAAGCATTTCAAGAAAACGCGCGATCTTATGCGCTAAAATTTCGTTGCCGGCGTCGTTCGGGTGCAGTCCGTCCGGAACATACTTCTGCTGAATTATCGGAATTTTCGGCTGCAAGCCGCTCTCCTTAAACAAATCAAGCACCGGCAGCGAGTAATACTCGGCAACCTCTCGTATGATGTTTACATATTCCTTAAGCGTTCCTACGGGCGCGGGCTTATTATCGCCCGTGGGTATATCCTCGGTTATTCTGTGCAGGGGAGTGAGCACCGCTATCGGCACGCCGGGGTATTTCTCAATAAGCGCTGTGTAAAGGCAGTGCAGCGCGCCGTAAAAGGTATAGGGCGTGCGGTCGCTCATTGTGCCTATCGGCGCGTCTCCGTGACCGAAATCGTTAGTGCCGCCGAAAACTACCACTATATCTGCGTCAGCGTCCATCTCCGGCACGCGTGATACAAAATCACGGTCGAATTTTTCTTCCGCGCTCGCGTTTTTCTGCCTTGCTATGCGGGTACCGCCTATGCCGTAATTCTGACATATTGCGCCGTATTCGCGCTCTATTAACATTGTATACATTTTATCGTGCGATGAGGTTCCCGCACCCTCGGTTATACTGTCGCCGAGAAAGTTGATTTTTGTACCTTTAAGCTCCATTAAATACTACCTCCGATAATGTTATATGGTTATTATAGCATTTTTAAAATGCAAGTCAACAATACATTTTAATATATTGTTAACAATTTATTAACAATAGAAGCCGACGGATGTTCTATACTATATGTCAGTGAAAGTCAAACTCTCAAAAAAGGTGATAAATTTATGCGTACAAGACAGTTTAAATCAGAATCCAAAAAACTTATGGACATGATGATAAATTCAATTTATACCCATAAGGAAATTTTCCTGCGCGAGCTTATTTCCAATGCGAGCGACGCGCTGGACAAGCTCTACTTCCGCTCGCTTACCGATAATTCGGTGGGTATAGCGCCCGATGATTTTGAAATACGCCTTGAAATAAACAAGGATGACCGCACCCTTAAAATAATTGATAACGGCTGCGGAATGACCGAGGACGAGCTTGATAAGAACCTCGGTACGATTGCAAAATCGGGTTCGCTTGCATTTAAGCAGGAAAACGAGAAAAAGGAAAACGTTGATATTATAGGTCAGTTCGGCGTGGGCTTTTATTCGGCGTTTATGGTGAGTGATAAGGTTACGGTTGAAAGCCGCGCTTTCGGCTCGGACGAGGCTTTTTGCTGGTCCTCATCGGGGGCGGACGGCTACACGGTCGAGCCCTGCGAAAAGGAAACCGTGGGCACAACGGTAACGCTGCACATAAAGGAAAACGAGGGGGACGATAATTACGACGAGTTCCTCGACCAGTACAGAATAAGCGCGCTTGTAAAGAAGTATTCCGATTACATTCGCCACCCGATTCGTATGGAGTTCACAACAAAGGAGCCTATACCGAAAAAGGAGGGCGAAGAGGATAAGCCCACCGAATATAAGGACGTTACGGAAATACGCACCCTCAACAGCATGGTGCCGCTTTGGAAAAAGCAGAAAAGCGAAATAAAGCCCGAGGATTACAACAATTTCTATAAAGAAAAGTTCTATGATTACGACGACCCTGCCCGCGTTATCCACACAAAGACAGAGGGTCAGGCGACCTATTCCGCGCTGCTGTTTATCCCGAAGCACCCGCCGTTTGATTACTACACAAAGGAATATGAAAAGGGCTTGCAGCTTTATTCAAAGGGCGTGCTTATAATGGATAAGTGCGCAGAGCTTCTGCCCGATTATTTCAGCTTTGTAAAGGGGCTTGTTGACAGCGAGGATCTCTCCCTCAATATTTCGCGCGAGACCTTACAGCACGACGGGCAGCTAAAGCTTATTGCAAAGACCCTTGAAAAGAAAATAAAATCGGAGCTTGAAAAAATGCTCAGGGATGAGCGCGAGGCTTACGAGGAATTTTTCAAGGCGTTCGGCATACAGCTTAAATTCGGCATTTACAACGATTACGGCGCACATAAGGAAACCCTGCGCGATCTGCTTATTTTCCGCTCCTCAAACGAGAAGAAGTATGTTACCCTTAAAGAGTATGTAAGCAGAATGAAGGAGGGGCAGGACTCTATCTATTATGCCTGCGGCGAGACAGACGAAAAGATTGATATGCTGCCGCAGACCGACGCGGTAAAGGATAAGGGCTTTAAAATACTTTACCTTACCGAAAACGTTGACGAATTCGCCATTAAAATGCTGGCGGAATACGACGGCAAAAAGTTTGTAAATATCTGCGATAATGACTTGAATCTTGACAGCGAGGACGAAAAGAAAGCGCTTGAAGAGGAAAACGTCGCCGCCAAGGATATGTTTGAGGCTATGAAAGAAAGTTTGGGCGATAAGATAAACGCCGTCCGCTTTACAAACAAGCTGAAAGACCACCCCGTATGCCTTACAAGCGAGGGCGGAATTTCACTTGAAATGGAAAAGGTATTAAACTCTATGCCGGGAGCGGAGCAGAACAAGATAAAAGCGCAGCTTGTGCTTGAAATAAATGCAAACCACCCGATTGCCGAAAGGCTGAAAACGCTTTACACCGAGGATAAGGATACCCTCGGTAAATACGCAAAGCTGCTTTACGGCGAGGCGTGCTTAATAGGCGGCAAGAGCGTGCCCGACCCCGCCGAGCACAGTGCGCTTGTATGCGAGCTTATGACAAAATAATTAATATTTAATCCCGACCCCGCGTATGTTTACGGCTAAGCCGATAATACAGCGGGGTCGGGATTTTTTAATAAAAAATAATACATATACATATGAACTTCTTGACATATCGGCGTTGCAGTGGTAAAATTATTAAGATAGTAAATTCGGTTGCGGCGTATAAAACACCGCAACAGTGCAGCTTAAATGCACCGTGGCTTTTGGCGAACCGCGGCGCATTGGTTGATTTTATCACGGGAGAAAACGGCACGGCTCCCGTTGCTTTCGTTTTATTGCGCCGGGTGCGAATTTCAAAAAAATTCGGCATACGGGCGCGTGAAAGAAAAACCGTGTTTATTATATAGGAGGTTAATAAAAAGAATGCAACCGATTTTATATGTCGTTTTTGCGGCGGTTGCGGTGCTGCTTGCCGTTATAGGCTTTTTTGCAGGCTCCGCTTATCGCAGAAAAGCGGCTGAAAACGCCATCGGCTCCGCTGAGGACGAGGCAAAACGTATTTTAAGCGACGCTATGAAAACCGCCGAATCAAGAAAAAAAGAAGCTCTTGTTGAGGCGAAGGACGAAATTCACCAAATGCGCCAGGAGGCGGAAAAGGATATTCGCGAGCGCAGAAGCGAGGTTCAGCGTCAGGAGCACAGGCTCCAGCAAAAGGAAGAAACACTTGACAGAAAGACCGATAATATTGAGGCAAAGGAGGAAAAGCTGAGCGCGCGCGCAAAGGAAATTGACGCAAAGCTTGCGGAATGTGATAAAATAAAGCAGAGCCAAATGGAAATTCTCGAAAAAATTTCCGGCTTTAACAAGGAGCAGGCGAAGGCGCACCTTTTAGATTTGCTTGACGGCGAGCTTAACCACGAAAAAGCGGTTAAAATTCTCGATTATGAGCAGAGGTTAAAGGAAGACGCGGACAGAATTGCCAAAAATGTTATAGGCCACGCAATTCAGCGCTGTGCGGCTGACCATTCCTCTGAAATGACCGTTTCGGTGGTATCCCTGCCGAATGATGAAATTAAGGGCAGAATTATAGGCCGAGAGGGGCGCAATATACGCGCGCTTGAGGCGGCTACGGGCGTTGACCTTATAATTGACGATACACCCGAGGCCATAACCCTTTCAAGCTTTGACCCGATTCGCCGCGAAATAGCGCGGGTGACCCTTGAAAAGTTAATTCTTGACGGACGTATTCATCCCGGCAGAATTGAGGATGCCGTAGCCAAGGCTACCGCCGAGGTTGAGGCGACCATAAAGCAGGAGGGCGAGCGCGCCATGATAGACGCGGGCATCCATAACCTGCACCCCGAGCTTGTAAGGTTGCTTGGTAAGCTGAAATACCGCACAAGCTACGGGCAGAATGTACTTAACCATTCGCTTGAGGTTTGCCACCTTTCGGGGCTTTTGGCATCTGAGCTGGGGGCGAACGTTACCCTTGCAAAGCGCGCGGGTCTTCTGCACGATATAGGCAAGGCGCTTGACCACGAGCAGGAGGGCACACACATACAGCTCGGCGTTGAGGCGGCTAAAAAATACCGCGAGAGCGAAGAGGTTATTCACGCAATTCAGGCGCACCACGGCGACGTTGAGGCGAAGACAGTTGTTGCCTGCATAGTTCAGGCGGCGGACGCTATTTCGGCGGCAAGACCGGGCGCGAGACGCGAAAACATAGAGAACTACATTAAACGCCTTGAAAAGTTGGAGGAAATCGCCAATTCCTTTAACGGCGTTGAGAGCTCTTATGCTATTCAGGCGGGGCGCGAAATACGTATTATCGTTAAGCCCGAGGCTGTAAGCGACGATGAAATGGTGCTTATGGCGCACGATATTTCGGCGCGTATTGAAAACGAGCTGGAATACCCGGGGCAGATAAAGGTAAACGTTATAAGGGAAAGCCGCGCGGTGGATTACGCGAAATAATTGCGCGTGCCGATTTTCTCGGCACGCTCCCCCGCGGGAATGCCGTTCGCAAAAATCAGAGATTTTTGACTGCACTCTATCCCCGTGGGTACTCACCCCAGTGCCCTTGAAAAATAGCTCAAAAAGCTATTTTTCGCTTACAAGGTGTTTTTCCGCCGCACCTGTCAGCGGAAAAACAAAATGTAGAGCCTGCACAGCAGGATAATAAATTTACATTTTGATAACATACTAATAGTTTCCACCTGTTGCAAAAACTTAAAAAAAGTGGTACAATACTCCTTGTCGTATGACAGGGGGTATTTTTTATGCAGCTTAAAATTCAGAACGGAGTGGTTGAGCTTTCGGGGCAGCCGATACTTTCATCCGTTAATATAGAGATAAACGATGCAAGCCGCATAGCCGTAGTCGGGCGGAACGGCTGTGGAAAAACAACCCTTTTAAAGCTTATTTCGGGCGAATACTCCCTTACAAAGCGGGATAGCGACGAGGATAGCTTTTTTGCCGTATCGGGCAAGCCGCGCATAGGCGTTTTGGACCAGATGGTTTTTGACGATGAGGAAAGAACACTGAAAGACGAAATACGCTCCGCTTATACCGATATTTTGGAAATGAAAGAAAGACTTGCCGCGGCGCAGAAAAAAATGGAAAATGAGCAGACCGATGAAAACATACGGGAATACACCGGTCTGCTTGACAGCTTTACTTTGTGCGGCGGCTTTTATTTTGAAAAGGAATACGAGGCGGCGCTAAAGCAATTCGGCTTTACCGAGGAGCAGAAAAACCGCCCGCTCTCTGAATTTTCGGGCGGGCAGCGCACCCGCATAGCCTTTTTAAAGCTTTTGCTTTCAAAACCTGATATTCTGCTGCTTGACGAGCCGACGAACCACCTTGATATTTCGGCGGTTGAGTGGCTTGAAGAATACCTTTCAGGCTATAAAAAGGCATTTGTGGTGGTATCGCACGACCGAATGTTTTTAGATAACACGGTTAATACCGTTTATGAAATTGAGCATGGCAAGACTTACCGTTACGCGGGCAATTACACGCAGTTTACCGTGGCTAAAAAGGAGCTGCGCGAGCGGCAGGCAAGGGAATACGAGGCGCAGAAAAAGGAAATAAAGCGGCTTACGGAGCTTGTGGAAAAATTCCGTTATAAGCCCACAAAGGCGGCAATGGCGCAATCAAAGCTAAAGCAGATTGAGCGGATGAAGCCTATCGACGCGCCCGAGGCTTACGACCTGCGCACATTCCGCGCCGATTTTGAGCCGTCAGACCCCGGCGTGAAAGACGTGCTTTCGGTAGAAAAACTGAAAATAGGCTACACCGAGGTTTTATCGGAAGTGAGCCTTGAGGCAAAGCGCGGCGACCGGATAGGCATTATAGGCGGCAACGGGCTTGGAAAATCCACCTTTATTAAAACCCTTGTGGGTAAGACCCCCGCGCTCGGCGGCGTTTATAAATTCGGCCCCAGAGTGAATATAGGCTATTTCGACCAGCAAACTGCGCTTTATTCAAGCAGCAAAACCGTTTTGGATGATTTTATGGGCGCGTTTCCCGGAATTACCGATTTTGAGGCGCGCAGCGCACTGGGCGCATTTCTTTTCAGCGGCGAGACGGTATTTAAAACCGTGGATATGCTCTCGGGCGGCGAACGGGTGCGGCTGGCGCTTTGCAAAATGTTCAAGCGCAGACCGAATTTCTTAATACTCGACGAGCCGACAAACCATATGGATATAGTGGGCAAGGAAACGCTTGAGGATATGCTGCTGAATTTTTCGGGAACGGTGCTTTTTGTCTCGCACGACCGCTATTTTATAAAGAAGATTGCAAGCAGCCTTATATCCTTTGAACCGGACGGCGTTAAATACTACCCCTACGGTTACGAGCAATATTTAAACAGCAAAAAAGCGCCGACGGCAGTGCCGGAAAAACCGATTGAAGTTAAAGAGAAACCTAAAAAAGGCTTTACAACGCCCCTTAAAGAGCGCTCGCGGCTTGAGCGCGCAATTGCCAAAGCCGAGGAAAAGGTGGCGCTGCTTGAAGAAAAAACCGACGGCCTGCGGTGCGAGCTGGGTATGGAGGAAAACGCATCGGATTATTTAAAGCTATCCGAAATTAAAGAAGAACTTGAAGAGGCGGAAACCGAGCTTGATACCGCTATGAACGAATGGGAGAAATTAAACGCCGAATATGAGGCGCTTATCGCCGATAATTAAAAATTTACCGAAACGAGGAAAAAAGTATGAATATATGGCATGATGTATCCGAAAGCCGCATAAAACCCGAGGACTTTCTGGCGGTAATAGAAATTACAAGGGGTGATAAGAAGAAATATGAGTTGGATAAGGAAACGGGCTGCATAATTCTTGACAGAATTTTGTATACTTCAATGCAGTACCCTGCAAACTACGGCTTTATTCCGCGCACCTTGGCGGACGACGGCGACCCGCTGGATGTTTTGGTGCTTTGCAACGAGCCTATTGACCCGCTGGTGCTGGTTGAGTGCTACCCGATAGGGGTGCTTACAATGTTGGACGGCGGCAAAAACGATGAAAAAATTATAGCTATTCCCTTTAAGGACCCGACCTATAATGATTACCGCAGCGTGCACGATTTGCCGAGCCATTTGTTTGACGAAATGCGGCACTTTTTCTCGGTTTACAAGCAGTTAGAGGGCAAGCAGACCGCCGTTGATGAAATAGGAGACAGGGAAAGGGCTGTTGAAATAATTACACGCTGCATAAATTGCTATAACGAAAAATACGGTGACAAAAAATGATTTTTAATTTAAGCTGTGCCGTAAACGCCGCGCAGACTATCGGCAGCTGGTATCCGTCTTTAAAGGTGATATATGCCGCCATAGGCTCGGTGCTTTCGGCTATGGTGATTTACAGAGTAGCTTATAACATAATCGGCTTTTTCTTTACGCGCAAGTTTGCTCCGGCTAAAAATAAACATAAATACGCCGTGGTAATAGCCGCGCGAAACGAGGAAAAGGTAATAGGCAACCTGCTTGACAGCATAAAAAAGCAGGACTACCCGCATGAGCTTGTAACGGTTTTTGTGGTGGCGGATAACTGCACCGATAAAACCGCGGCTGTGGCGCGCGAGCACGGAGCAATTTGCTATGAGCGCTTTGATGAAGAGCATAAAACGAAGGGCTTTGCGCTGCAGTTTCTGTTTGACAGAATAGGGGAAGACTACGGCAGGCAGAGCTTTGAGGGATATTTTGTTTTCGACGCGGATAATCTTTTAAAATCGGATTATATATCGCGTATGAACGACGCGTTTGACGCGGGCGAGAAGATAATTACCTCCTACCGCAACACAAAGAATTTTGATGAATGTTGGATAGCCTCTACATACGCGCTGCACTGGCTGCGCTCTATAAGGGCAAACCACCGCGCGCGGTCTGTTTTAAGGCTTGCAACCAATATTCAGGGAACGGGCTTTCTTTTTTCAAACGAGATAGTGCGCGACGGCTGGAAGTATACCTCCCTTACGGAAGACCGCGCCCTTACCGCCGACGCAGTGGCGCAGGGCTACGCCATAACCTATAACGACGCTGCCGAATTTTACGACGAGCAGCCCACAAGCCTTAAAATAGCGCTGCGGCAAAGGCTGCGCTGGTCAAAGGGGCATTTGCTAGCCTTTGCCGAAACAGGGCCCTACCTGCTTTTAAACGTGTTTTGCGGTAAGCATTTTTTAAAAACGCGCTGGCAGGATGATAAAAAAGAGAAGAAAAGTAAAAATTTCAAGGATATTTGCAAGGGCTTTTTAGAATCGGTAAGGCACCGCTTTGCCTCTTACGATACGCTTATGCAGTTAACGCCCTTTTCGGTTATAAACATAGTGCGCTGGCTTTTGGTCTCGGTAATCGCCTACGGCTTTTATTGCTACGCCTACGGCATAGGCGGCGCGGCGGTATTTACCCGCGGCACCTATCTCGGGCGGCTTTTGCGATTTTTATTTCCCATTGAAATAACTGTTTCATCCGGCTGGCAGGCAATGGCGGTGGGCATGCTGCTGGCGGTGTGGCTGAGAATTTTATACAGGCTCGGCAAATACCTTGAAAAAACGGTTGTTGCGATTTATATTTTTATAGTAGAGCATAAGCGCATTAAAAAAATACCCTTTTCAAAAATGCTCCTTTATATTTTCACCTGGCCCACCTTTGATATAATAGGGCGGTACACCCAGTATGTAGCGCTGTTTAAAAAGGTTACATGGAAGCCCATACCGCACGAAAGCAAGGTTACAATAGACGATATTCACGAGTCGGACGAAACAAAAGAAACTGCGAATGTATGATAATTAAAGTCTAAACCGGAAAAACGCTTTTTCTCTTATATAGGTTTATTACCCTTTTGCCCCTATCCTCGGCAAGTCTTTTAAAATCTGCCGCGCCGCCGGGTCCCTCCACATAGGTGACTACCGTATCGGCATACCGCAGCATTATATTATTGCGTTTTACTATTGCAAAGCGCAGCGGAGTTTTTATCAGCTCCTCGGGAATAATTGTTTCCGAGGGGCTGAAATTTTTTATATCCTTTTTACGCTTTTCTAAATATGCCAAAACAACCTTATAGCTTATAAAAGGGTATTCGGTCTTTAACTCCTTCAAGGTATCGTATACCATCCAATCAAAGCTGCCCTCATTGCCGACGTAAAACATATCCGCTCTGTCCTTTTCGATAAGCTCCCGCAGGGCTTCTTTAAGTAAAGGTTTTACACTGTCGGGCGTGCGCCTGTGCCCGAAAAATGTTACGGTCATATTTATTTCCCTCTTGTGTCCTACTGGTAGGACGTTAATTTGTACTTTTCAGTATACACTAAAAATGTCCAAAATCAAGACATTAAGGTGAAAAAATGAAAAGAATAATTGATACGGAGAATGTCAATATAATCGGTGCACGGATAAAAATTGCAAGAGAAAATGCCGGAATGAGTCAAAAACAGCTTTCGGAAAAGCTGGAATTAGAGGCGGTATATACCTGCCGCGGTTCAATTTCAAGAATTGAAAACGGAAAGCGTGCCGTAACCGACATTGAAATAGACGCAATTTCAAAAATACTGAAAGTATCGCTGGATTTCCTATTTGGCAGGGAGTGATAAATATGGCGAAAGGTCTTTTTCTTATAAAAGGGAATATTTGCGCAGAGCGTGTCAGGCTGGGCAGAGCATTGCAAAAGCCGCCTATGACACAGGATGACTTAGCACGCAAGATACAATTTATGGGTATGGATATGACGCCGCTTATTATTTCGCGTATAGAGAAAAATCAGCGCCATGTGTGCGATGCCGAACTCAGAATACTTGCAAAAGCATTGGGTGTTACAATGGACTGGCTTTGCGGCGACAGTGACGAGATTAAAATAAACTGAGGTTATTTTATGGCTAAAAAAAGTCTGTAAAGACCATAGTTCCCAAGAAACAAAAAAGGAGCTGGACCGCTTGCGGTTCAGCTCCTTTTTCATCTGTCAATATTATATGCGGCATAAAATCATGCAGAAATTCAGCCTCCCTTGCCTTAAAGGGAGGCTGAATTTGCGCCCCTTGCCTAAAGGGGAGAGGGCCGCGCGTATGCGTGGCGAGGGGATTATTGTTAGCGGAGGTGGGCTTTAACCCAACGATCAATATACTCACAGACACCGTCAAAATTCTGATTGACCTCATTATTCGGTATACGAATTACAGTTAAATTTCTGGTTTCTATTTTTTCTGTTCTGATTTTATCCTTTAATAACCCGTTTTTTTCATAATGCTGCGAACCGTCAAGCTCAATTATAAGCCTTGCTTCGTGACAGTAAAAATCTACAATGTAATTATCAATGATTTTTTGCCGCAGAAACCGTATAGGATATTGGCGTAGAAAATCATACCATAAATGCCGTTCTTCTTTTGTCATATTCTTACGCAGTGCTTTTGCATTTGCGGTTAAATTTGCGTTATGCTTTCTTTCTATTTTGTATCCCTCCGTCTTTGCCTGTGGCAAATCCACCTCCCTTTAGGCAAGGGAGGCGCTTTTTCAGGATATTTATGAAATATCGCTGAACTTCGTTTGAATTTTGGGGCTGCCCGGCAGACTGAGAGCTGAACCGCAGAGGTTCAGCTCTTTTCGTCTTCTTTTTTAATTTTATTACCGAACGCGTAAAGCTTAATTATAACAAAGGTTATCGGTCCGCCCGCGGCGGTTGCCAGCACGGTCGCCCAGAACTGATCCATTCGCCACAGGTTTATGGTTATAAATGAAACGAGGGTGTATATAATCAAATTCGGTATGTAGGAAATAAGAAACCGCAGGTATTTTCTTATACTTAATCGGCTTTTAAAAACAATAAGGCTGTTGAGAATATAGTTTATTGTAAGCGATATAAAAAAACCGATATGCGCCGAAATATTCTCCTGAATTTTAAGGTGTGCAAGCCATGAGAAAAACGCGGTATTAAAGGTATTTACTATTCCGATAGAGCAAAAGCCCAGAAATTTTTTATTTAAAAACGTCTTTTTTAAACGTTTAAGGAAAGCCAAAACTTTCACCTCGGGTGTTATTGTTTATCGCATATTATTCCGAAAAGCTCGTCCGCGCGGGCGGTATTTCCCGAAAGGTAAAGCCACCCGAAAAGACACTCAAGCCCCGTAGCGATATGATAATCGCCGTTTGAGGCGTTTTTAGGCGTAGACGAGGTATGGAAATTTCTGCCCCGCTTGAAAACCGATATTTCCTTTTCGGAAAGCAGCGGCTCAATAACCGAATAAGCCTTTGCCTGCGCTGCGGCGTTCACCATTTTAACAGAGAGCCTATGTAACTCGCCCGACGGGCGGTTTACCGCCGCTAAGGCGGTTCTTACATACAGCCCGTACACCGCATCGCCCACAAAGGCGAGCACGGAGGGGCTTAAAAGATTCGGATTTTCCGTTTTCATCACATCACAAACTCAAACTCAATATCGTAAACGCTTACGGTGTCGCCCTGCTTTATTCCCGCGTTTTCAAGGGCTGAAATAATTCCGCTTGAGCGCAAAACCCGCTCGAAATATTGCAGCGACTCATAGTCTTCGGGGTCGATAGTGTTCATAATTTCCATTATCCACTCGCAGTTTTCAACAAAGTAGACCCCGTCGCAAACGCGTATGGTAAAGTCGCGCTTTTTCTTAACCGTAAGGTCTTCAAGCGGCTTCGGCTCGGCTTCGTATTTCTTTATCGGCGGCAGCTTTGCAAGCTCTGCCGCAACATAGTTTATAAGCTCGTCCGTACCCTCGGCAATAGCCGCCATTACGGGGAAGAACTTATACCCCTTTTCGGTAAAGTAATCCGATATGCGGCGAACCTCTTCGTCGTCGGTCAAATCGCACTTATTGCCCACAATTATTTGCGGGCGGGTTTCAAGCTCGCTGCTGAAAACGGCAAGCTCGCGGTTTATTTTATTAAAATCGTCAATCGGGTCTCTGCCCTCGCTGCCCGATACGTCAATAACGTGCAAAAGCAGGCGGCAGCGCTCAACATGGCGCAAAAATTCGTGGCCTAAGCCCACGCCCTCGCCCGCGCCCTCAATAAGCCCGGGAATATCCGCCATAACAAACGAGCTGCCCTCGCCCATACGCACAACGCCTAAAACGGGGGTAAGGGTTGTAAAGTGGTAATTCGCAATTTTCGGCTTTGCCTCGCTTACTACCGAAATAAGGGTGGATTTACCCACGTTCGGAAAGCCAATAAGCCCCACGTCCGCCAAGAGTTTTAGCTCCAGCGTTACGTCAAGCTCTTCGCCCGGGTTGCCCTTTTTAGCAAAGCGCGGCACCTGGCGCGTAGGCGTGGCAAAGTGCTGGTTGCCCCAACCGCCGTTGCCGCCTTTGGCTATTACCACGGGTTCCAAATCGGATATATCGGCAATTATTCTGCCGCTCTCCGCGTCCTTAACCAGTGTGCCCACGGGCACGTTTATAATAAGGTCGGGCGCTTTTTTGCCCGAGCAGCGGCCGCCGCCGCCCTTTTCGCCCGATTGCGCCGTGTATTTGCGCTTATAGCGGAAGTCCGCAAGGGTAGAAAGGTTACTGTCAGCCCTGAAAATAATATTTCCGCCCCTGCCGCCGTCGCCGCCGTCGGGTCCGCCCGCCGCAACGTATTTTTCCCTGTGAAAGGAAACCGCGCCGTCGCCGCCGTCGCCCGCTTTTAAATGAATTTTCGCTATATCTACAAACATATTACTCTGTTATTTCCTCTTCCGGCTCTACCTCGGTTTGCAGGTATGCCTCGTAAAGTCCTCTTGCCGTTTCGTAATTTTTCGCCGCAACGTAAATATTATCGGGCACAACGCCCGCGCCCAAAAGCAGCTTGACAGAGCCGCCTGCGCCGTCCTGACGGCATATAAACGGTATGCCGTTCTCCTTTAGTATGTCCTGAAATATTTCCGAGGTTACAGGATTTTTAATTACCGCCGCCAAAACCGGCTCGTTTTCGTCCGGCTCTTCTTCCTTTTTTCTTCCCCACTTAAAAAAGCTCATTCGTTTTCGTTCTCCGCGTCCTCAAAAAATTCTTCGTCAAACTGCGGCTCGGAATTTAAAAATTCCTCATAAATCGTGTTTGCCGCGTCAAAATCCTGCTCGTCAACATAAATATCATCCGCCACAAACGAACCGCCGAAGGTCACCTTCATTGTGCCGTCGTCTTCCGAATCGCTGCTGTAAAGAATACCTGCCTCTGTAAGCAGGTCTTTGAGTATTTCAGCCGACACAACATCGTCAAGCGTTGCCAAAAGCACCGGATTGTTAATTACTTTCTCCTCTTTTTCCTCTTCCTCGGTAATTTCCGCCGTAAGGTCGGCGCCGCAAACCGGGCAAAGCTCCGCTGCGTCATCGCACTCGGATTTGCAAACATGACAAACCTTCATAAATCTTCTTTCCTTTCTAAAAAATAAATCCGGGTAGCAGCCGCCGCCCGGATTTGCTTTTTCTTACTGCTCAACAGCGTAAATGCTGACCTGCTTGCGGTCTCTGCCTACGCGCTCGAACTTAACCTTGCCGTCCACCAAAGCGAACAGAGTGTCATCCGATCCGCGGCCTACATTGTTGCCGGCGTGAATGTGAGTTCCTCTCTGACGAACGAGAATGTTGCCCGCCAAAACGAACTGACCGTCCGCACGCTTAACGCCGAGACGCTTTGACTCACTGTCACGACCGTTCTTGGTAGAACCCATACCTTTTTTATGAGCGAATAACTGTATATTTATCTTTAACATCAATCTGCACCTCCGATAATTACGATATTGCTGCCGTACTCTGCCGACAGCTCACCTAAATGCAGCCGCAGCCCCTCTAAAACCGCGCGGGTTTTATCGCAGGGGTTTGTAACCTCAAAGCGCATAGCACCGTCCGATACGTCAGCCGCCGCCTTATCGCCTATTATTTCGGTTACGGTATTAGCCGCCATATACGCCGCGGAGGAAACCGCCGCGCAAACAATTTTACCGATTTCATCATCACAGTTTTTTGAGCTGTGACCCTTTATTTCAAAGCCGTAAAGCCCTTTTTCATCGGCAAAAAACCTAACCTTAGTCATAATCAGCCTATTTCGCCGATCTGTACCTTAGTATAGGGCTGTCTGTGACCCATCTTGCGGGAGCTGCTCTTCTTCGGCTTGTAAGTAAATACGGTTATTTTCTTATCCTTGCCGTTTTTAAGAACGGTACCCTTAACGAAAGCGTCCTTTACATAAGGCTTACCAACCTTTAAGGTCTTGTTGCAAACGGCAACAACCTTATCAAAGGTGATTTCCTCATCAGCCTCGGCATTAAGCTTCTCAACGTAGATTACGTCGCCGGTCTGAACACGGTACTGCTTTCCGCCTGTTTCGATAATTGCATACATTTTTATTACACCTGCCAAATTCCAGTCTCGCTACGGTAGGCGTGCGCGAAAAGCGCAACTTTCAAAGCCCACAATATGCGGCTTTACCATTTTAGCACAAGCCCTTTTATTTGTCAAGAAAAATTTGAAAAGCAAGCGAGCATTAAGCGGAATGCCTATTTTGATTGCTGTGCTAACCCTTGGCTCCCTTCTTTTTGACGATAGTCAAAACAGAGGGGAGCTGTCGCCATTAGGCGACTGAGGGGTATTTAAAGTTCAGTGTTTTTTATTGATAAAAATATTACTGCAAGGGGTAATCCTGATATAATCAGGTAATTTTAGTTTTTATTTAATTTCCTGCTCGGTTTCGTCAAATAAATCGGTATTGAAAAAATCACGCACCGTTATTTCCAAACCGTCGCATAGCTTTTTAATTGACACAACACCCGGATTTTTACTTTTGGCATTAAGCATACTGTATATTGTAGACGGCGACACGCCCGATATATTTGCCAGTGCGTTGATTGCAATACCACGCTCATTGCAAAGCTGAATAATTCTTTCCGCTACCGCTTCTTTTGTATTCACCCTTAATCATCCAATCCGGCAAAAAAGTCGTCATAACTGCATTTGTAAATTTTTCGCAGCTCTATTATAACGCTTATTTTTATATTTAATTCACCCGATTCATACTTTGCATATGTGGTTCTGCCAATATCGCAGCCGCGGCGCTGTAATTCCGCGCAAAGCTTTTCCTGCGATATATCGGCATTATCCCTTAATCGCCGCAAATTTTCTCCCATATATCTGTCACGTCTGAGTTTCTGTTCCATCGTAATATCAACTCCATACAATTGACCGCAATAAGTTGCAATTTCTTTTATTGTATGGTATAATCACCGTAAATATTGACCGCTATACTGGTCTAAAAATTGGATGATGATAATGAAAAACTCAGCTTGTTTTATAGGTCACAGGAAAATAAACGATACACCTGAATTATGGGAGAGGTTGGATAATATTGTAAATGGTCTTATTGAAAACGGAACAGTCAATTTTTTATTCGGCGACCGCTCGGAATTTAATGACCTTTGCTTTGAAATAGTGGGAATAAACAAAAAAATTCACCCTGAAATTAAACGAATAAAATTCAGAGTGAATTATGAAGTCGCAGATGACTACACTATGCAATTTTTAATAGGTAGCTATGACGAAAGTATATTTCCCGAAGCTGCCGTCGGTTCGGGGAAAAATGTATATATAGCCCGCAACCGCGCGTTAATTGACGAAAGCGATGTTTGCGTATTTTATTATGATGAAAATTACACACCGCCGCGAAGAAGGACCGATAAAAAAGCGATAAGCGATTATCAGCCGAACAGCGGAACGGCATTGGCGTACGGATATGCCGTGAAAAAGCAAAAATTTATAATCAACTGCTTAAATAAATATGAGCGCGCCGAAAAACGACGCGCTCACTCACGGTGAATGCCGAAAGGGCAATAGTATTCGGTTTATTGACAGCCCGACAGGCTTAATAGCTTGCGCGGCGCGCGCCGGAGGGCTTTACAACCCTGAGCCTGCGGCGGCGGATATAACATATAATACGCTTTTCAAAGGCAACGAGACGGTCCTCATGGAATATACCCCAAAGGACGGCGGCGAACATGGCTATTTCAAAAAGTGTTCTTAAAAGCATTGATAAGTTCATAATTTCTCCTCCCGAACAAATGTTCGATAATGTTATTATAATCACTTATTCGACATTTGTCAAGCATTTTTTTATTTGTTGTTTTTATTATATACGCGGCTGTGTCCGATAAACGGGACTTGAACATTTTTTCGGTAAAAATACGGAAAGGAAAAAAATTACGGTTGACAAACCTATATTATATGATACAATATAAACAGAACTGAATATTATCCTTATCAAGAGCGGCGGAGGGGACCGGCCCTGTGATGCCCGGCAACCTGATTTTTAAATCAAGGTGCCAATTCCGGCGGATTATCCGAAAGATGAGGCTTTTTATACCGTCTCGTCCGAGGCGGTTTTAATTTTTTTGAAAAAAGAGGAATTTAAAATGGCGAAAATGCTTTTTACATCCGAATCGGTAACAGAGGGACATCCCGATAAGGTGTGCGACGGTATATCCGACGCGATACTCGATGAAATTTTAAAGAACGACCCCGACGCACGCGTTGCCTGCGAGACCTTCTGCACCACAGGCAGCGTGACCGTAATGGGAGAAATAACCACAAGCTGCTATGTTGATATTCCACAGATAGCGCGCGACGTGGTTTGCAGGATAGGGTACGACAGCCCCTCCGCCGGGTTTGACGGCAACACCTGCGCGGTTATGACGGCGATAGACAAGCAGTCGCCCGATATAGCGCTGGGCGTTGATAATTCGCTTGAGTACAAGGACGGCGAAGAAGATGAGTATAATCTGCGCGGCGCGGGCGACCAGGGTATGATGTTCGGCTACGCCTGCGACGATACGCCCGAGCTTATGCCGCTGCCTATTTCCTTGGCGCACAAAATGGCGAAACGGCTGACCGACGTTCGCAAAAGCGGTGAGCTCAGCTACCTGCGCCCCGACGGTAAGACCCAGGTTACGGTTGAGTACGACGACGGAAGACCCGCGCGCATAGAGGCGGTTGTGGTTTCATCTCAGCACAGCGCCGATATTGATTTATCGAAGCTAAGGGCGGATATACTCGAAAAGGTTATAAAGCCTACCGTGCCGGCAGAGCTGCTTGACGAAAACACAAAAATATATATTAACCCCACGGGCCGCTTTGTTGTGGGCGGACCGCAGGGAGATACAGGGCTTACCGGCAGAAAAATTATAGTTGATACCTACGGCGGTTTTGCACGTCACGGCGGCGGCGCTTTTTCAGGCAAGGACCCCACAAAGGTTGAC